>JBDRUN010000016.1 GCA_039801365.1 candidate division WOR-3 bacterium | reverse complement strand
GCCGGGCATGCACCGTATGGCGAGTTGAAAGAGAAGAGTCGGGGGGTGATTTCCTCAAGGTTGAAGCCACAGTCCGGACAACTGAGTTTTTCAGAGAACAGGCGGTCAGCGTTATTGGACGTGACGATACATATCCCGTTGCCTTCCCGGAGCGCAAGCTCGATCGAATCGGCCAGGCGCTTGCGGGCCTCGGGCTTTGCGGTCAAGCGGTCAATGACAAGTTCGATATCGTGTTTCTTGTACCGTTCGAGTTTCGGCACCTTGTCAATTTCGTAAAGCTCGCGGTCGACACGGACCCGGATGAATCCGCGACGTTTTGCCCGGGCCAGAAGTTCCTGGTACTCACCCTTGCGGCCGCGGACAAGCGGGGCGAGGATGATGAGGTTTGAGTCGCCGGCCTCGGCAAGAAGCGTGTCAACAATCTGGTCGATGGTCTGCGAAGATATTGGCCGGTCGCACTTGGGGCAGTGGGGCCGGCCGATGCGGGCGAACAAGAGACGCAGATAGTCGTAGATTTCAGTAACCGTGCCGACCGTTGATCGGGGATTGCGAGCGGTGGTGCGCTGCTCAATGGCAATGGCTGGCGACAGTCCGGTTATCTGATCGCAGTCCGGCTTCTCGAGCATTCCGAGAAACTGACGGGCGTAGGCAGAGAGTGACTCAATGTAGCGGCGCTGGCCTTCGGCGTAGATAGTGTCGAACGCAAGCGAGGACTTGCCGGAGCCGGAGATGCCGGTAATGACGACCAGCTTGTTGCGCGGGATTGCAAGGTGAACGTTCTTGAGATTGTGTTCGCGCGCACCGCGGACCTGGATGAATTCGTCTGGCATGGAGCGAGGAAGTATAGAACCGGGTATCGGAGGGTCAAGCCGACGTGGCATTGCTTGACCCGGGCTGATTATTGTCTAAGCTGTGGCATACCATAAGGAGGTAGTCAGTGCGGATTGTCAGCTATCTGATAGTCGTGTTCGTGCTCGGATTCGCGGTTGTGGCCAACACCGGCTGCATGAAGTGTGGTGAGAACATTGCACGCAAGGCGACCGAAAAGGCGCTTGAGAACGCGGTCAAGACGGCGACCGGCGGTAAGGCTCAGATTGACGTCAGTGGCGACGTGGATGTCTCTGACTTGCCCGCTTTCCTGCGATATCCTGGTGCTAAGGCCGTTGCCAAGTGGTCGCTATCAACTGGTGAAGGCAAAGGTAGCGTGTACTCCTTCGAGACAACGGATGCCAAGGATGCGGTTGTCAACTGGTTCAAGGCATCGTTTGTCGGTCAGGGCTGGAAGGAGAGTGCGGTCATGGAGACAGGCGAGGGAACGATGCTGATGCACCAGTCACCAGACGAGAAGCAGTTTGCGACGGTGATGGTTGGGACCGATGAAGGTAAGACAACGGTTGCCGTGACCTACGGCACGAAGTAACCGGAAACAAGAGAAACAGAAGAGCGGGCCAGTATCGGCCCGCTCTTGCATTACTGTCGGACTAGCGGTTGATGACAATGAGCCTTGCAAGAGTTCCGGACTTGAACCGGATGAAGTAAGTGCCGGGGCTGAGTGATGGGCAGCGAGGCCGGCTAGGTTCGGTCGAACGGGCAACGAGCCGGCCGGCAACAGAAAAGAAGTCGGCCGGGCTATCGGTTACGGCCAGGACTTCGCCGGGTCGGCTGAACAGAGTTTTCAGGGGGCAATTCAGGCGTTGGCCAGTTTCATCCGCGAGTCCGACTGCGTACAGTGCCCGATATACTCGGTTACTTGGTTGCTCGTTCCGGTCAATGCCGCCGGCTACGAAGAGGTAGGATTCGTGCCCGGCCTTGGCCGTTGCCGCACTCAGGTATTTCAAGGACTCTGGGAGCGGCTGGCCTTCCCGCCAGAGGCTGCGATTCGGATCGAAGATCTCATACCGGGATGTGGGCCGGCCATCAAGCATCAACCCACCGAGCACGGCAAGCTCACCAGTCCAGCCTGCAGCGCAGCCAGCACGGGGGGTGGGCATTGGAACAAAGGTGAGCCACCGGTCACCGTGATAGTCGTAGGTTTCATTGATGTCGAGAGGCAGAATTCCGTCTGCAGTTCCGCCGACACAGTATATGTACGCGCCGGTCGAGACGGCAGCACCTTCGCACCGGGCCGTGGGCATCGGTGCACGTGCGGTCCAGTGTCCGGACGACGGTTGGAACTGCAGATTGTCCCGGAGCGAGCTGGTTCCAGTCCAACCACCGATGCAGTGGACCCCAAGGCCGTAGTAGATTCCGCCAGCGAACACGCTAGCACGGGGGCTGGGCAGGGTCTCGATTGGCGACCATTGCCGGGTTATCGGGTCATAAACCTCGGCTGATTTGAGCAACTGGCCGCCTTCGCCCCAGCCACCGAACACATAGATGCGGCCGAGGCACTCGGCAGCACCGAACCGATGGCGTGCGGTCGGCATTGACTCGCCAACACTCCAGGAGTCGGCGGCAACGTCGTAGATGAACATCGTCCTGGTCTTGACACCGCCCACAGCAGAGCCGCCGATGTAGTATAGTTTCGAGCCGACCGCGACGAGCGCACCACCGTAGCGCGGCGAGGGCAGGGGTGCGACCGCCTCCCAGGCCCAGGAAGAGAGACAGATAAGGGTGATGGCGACGAATATTCTTCGCATATGTCCTCCTTTCTGTGCCGATTCATGACACAGTGTTTGGGGCGTCTGGAATCCGGAGCAGCCACGGAAGCGCTGGATAGAGCCGAGGTAGGTAATACCTGAGGTCTTGCGGAGTCCGGGCCGCCGGCTGGCCAGGGGCAGCGAACAGGCGCCGGGCCAAACCATGTGCAGGCCCTTGATTGGAGCCGTCCTGTCAGCAGTGTTGCAGCGTGGAAAGGGGGAGATGTAGCCGTGGTCCAAGTAGTGTCGTTGGTTGCGGCAGAGCTGGCAGGGGCTGCTGCCCAGATGTAGGCGTGAAGTGTGCTTCAGACATGCCTCCGAAGGTTGAGCCCGACACTGTCAGCTTATCCTGCAGCAGGGATTCGTCAATAGGGAATACCGGGTCAGCCGGCGACGGTTTGACAGTCTGGAGCGCCAGCTTATACTACCTGATTATGGAAGGACTGCTCGCACGGCTCAATAGCGTTGCCGCCGGCAGCCAGAAGGTCGCGAAACGGCTTGTGGCATATCGGATGCTCCTGACCGACCCGGTGAACAATGCGTTTGCCAGAGAGAAGGCGCTGGCAGGTGTTTCCGGTCTGGTCAATCAGTTTCCAGATTCAGAGTTGCGGGAAGTTCTGGCCGAATGGGTGGCCGCTGAGCAGGCAGCAATCGAACGGGACAAGGAGGAGTTCAGGTTTGGTTTTGGTACCCAGCTCGCCCAAGCACTGGAACAGGCCGGACTCAAAGTCCGGGGTCAGTTACCGGTGTTGCGAGCAGGCATGTTTTCGCTTCGGGTCGATTTCGCGGCAGGGAAGGCGGTGATTTTTTGGGGACCTGAGGTCGAGCGACTGAAAGAGTCGGTCCGGCTCGTTCCGGCTGAGCTTGCCTCGACACTGATACGCTGGTCGAGAAGTCTGAAGGAGAAGAGCATGGAGCCGGAGCGGCTTGCCCGGTTGATGACCGAAGGGCTACGACGGGTGTATGTCCAGCGCGGGCTTGAGCCGGGTTCACGGGTGCCGCTGCTTGAAGTGCTGGCCGAGGTAGTACTTTTGATGCAGCCCAAGGGGTTCAGAGCCGATCCGTCAAGGGAGAAGTTCGTAGAATATCCGCGTGTGCGGTTCAGCTACGACCTGTTCCGGCTCAAGGCGTCAGGCCAACTCGGCCAGGCCAGTGCCGGGATTAGAGTGCATGTGGCCACTTTCGACAAGACGACAGACAAGACCAGCGCGCTCTGGGTGCCGGATAACGAGGAGGGTGAAGGAACATACTACTCCTACATCTCGCTAGCGGTGAGGGCAAACGAGGTGACCGAAGGCGATACTCCGGTGTCCGGGTAGGGAGTCAAATGGCCGAAATCCAGTCAATTGCAAAGGTTCATGGTGCAAGTCTCCATATGCTGTCTGCGAGAGCTGAATGTCCGGTGGTGCGTAGCGCAGAGCTTAGGGTGTAGCCGATGGATCAACAACTGGCCAAGGCGATAATCAGCAAGCTCGGCGCGACCGGCACGCCGCCGGAGTTCGGCATCGAGACTTTCACCATCGGGCTGGAGCCCTATCTTGCCGTTGTGGAAGAGGAGTATCTGAAAGGTATCTTGCCCTACAACCTGTCGAGCTTCAAGCTCATTACCGGCAACTATGGCGGCGGCAAGACACACTTCCTGTATTCGGTACGCAACCTTGCTTTCAGACATAACTACTGCGTTGCATACGTGAGTCTGAATCCGAGCGAGTGTCCTTTTGACCGACTTGAGCTTGTCTATCGTGCGATTGTCGCCAATCTGGCTGCGCCGCAGCCGGTTGACCGGCCGGCGCCAGTTTGGGAGAAGGGTATCGAATCAGTGGTGCGCAGATGGGTGGTGCAGAGTCGGAAGGCTGCGGACCGTAAGGAAGTTCTGCTCCGACAGCTTGATGAGCTGCCCGTGACCGAAAGCACGAGTTTCTCGAACGCAGTCAAGGGCGCGTTTTCGGCGCTGCTGGCTGAGGACGGAGAGGGATTCAGCCAGCTTGTGCAGTGGCTCAAGGGCGAGGACATTGCCCGGGAAGTGAGGGCTCAGTACCGCATTTCCGAGCGGGTTGACAAGGCAACCGCGTTCCGGATGCTGCGTTCGCTGATTCAGTGGGTCCACGCCATCGGGTACGCCGGGCTTGTGTTTCTGTTCGATGAGGCAGAACGGGGAATGTCGATATCATCATCGCGCGACAAGCGCCGTGCCCTTGACAACTTGCGGCAGCTCGTGGACGAGTGCGGCAACTCACGTCTGCCCGGAGCAATGTTCTTCTATGCGATTCCGGACGAGAACCTGCTGCTCGATGGTTCGGGCGGAGTCTACGAGGCGCTGAAGCAGCGGTTGCGCAGCGTGTTCTCCCAGACCAATCCAGTCGGAGTCCGAATCAATCTCGAGGAGTTAGGTATCGAACCGGTTGAGTTCCTGGTTGGGCTCGGGACAAAACTGGCCGAGCTGTTCGAGGCGGCGTACGGCGGGAGGCTGCCAGAGGAGAAAAGTCGGGCGATTTCGATACTGGCGAAGCGGGCGGTTTCGGCGTTCATGTTCGATATCAGTTACCGACGGCTTTTTGTGGTAGCGGCAATCGAGGCATTTCACCGGTTGCGGGCCGAGCCCGGAACGGTGATCGATGGCAAGGAAGCCGACAGGCTGCTGCGCGTTACCAGCCAGCGGCTGGGCCAGGCTGACCGGGAGAAGGTTGAGGGTGAAGAGTACTAGGGGAGAGAGGCCAGAGACAAGAGAACCGGGGGTGGGATCAGCAGTCGAAAGTCCGGAGCCCGCTCTTTCTGGCCGCTCGGCACGGCTTGTTTCGCACCCGGTGTTCGGCGAGGGCGAAGTGCTTGACGCACGCTGGCGCGGTACTGAACTGCTGGTGAAGTTCACGAGCGGGCTCAAGCTGTGGCTGCCGACAAGAAGGGTCAGGCTCGTGGCGAAGTTTGACGATGACCTGCTCAAGTTTGGCACCAGCCGATTCCGTTCAATTGACCGAATCCAGGCATGCCGGATGATCGAAGCGTTTCGACTCGGCATCGTGCCGCACCAGGACGTTGAAGCTTTTACCTTTGGTCGAGACCGAGAGATGGGGGTGATTGATGCTGCGCTCCTGCAGCTTGGCCGAGGGCAAGGAGAGGCGTACCTCGTGGAGGGCGACTACGGCACCGGCAAGACCCATCTGCTTGAGTATATTCACCACCGTGCGCTTAAGGCGGGCATGGTCACCAGTCTATGTCAGTTTGACCCACATGAGGTGAGCCCGCATCGGCCCAAGCGGGTGTACCGGGAAATCGTCCACAATCTGCGCTACATCCAGGGTGGCCGGGAGTACGGTTTTCGCGACCTGCTGCGTCAGGCCGGGGAGCTGGACCTTTCCGACCACGTGTTCCTCGGACCAGTACTACGTAAGCTCAGCCGGCTTGACCCGGGGCGAACCGAGAACGAGGTGTTCTGGCAGTGGATTGAGGGTGAAAGCACCAAGGAGTACGCGACCGAGCGGCAGAGCCGGCACCGGGTCAGGGGCGGGCAGCGGATTCCCGCACTCTATGATTTTTCCACCGCGGCCGACTTCTACTGCAACATCCTGTCCGGAATCGGCTGGATTGCACGGCAGCTCGGTCTCAAGGGCCTGGTTCTCCTGATTGACGAGGCCGAGACCGTAACTCACTTGTGGGACGTCATCTATCTAACCAAGAGTATCAACTTTCTGGAGGGCCTTGTCCGGACCGCCCAGAACGACCCTGAGGTCAGGCACATTAGCCAGCGGATGATTCACAATCAGGTGCGACCAGTACCCTACATTTACCGTGACCCCTCGATGCTACTGGTTTTTGCCACGACGCCGAACCCGTACGACTACGGTTACATCAGGATTGCGAATCGTGTGAAGCAGAAGCTTGAGCTCGCACCGCTTGCCGATCGGGCGCTTGTGGACCTGTTCGCCACGCTGATGATGACTTACCAGCGGGCCTATCCCGGCTTCGATATTTCCGAGTTCGAGCAGAAGCGGCTGTTCTCTGCCGCAGTGCAGTCCGGAAATGAGGGTGTCAGGTCGTTCATTAAGTTCTGTGTCGAGGGGTTGGATGTGGCGCGGACCCGGGCAGGGGGGCTGGCCAGACGGGGAATGGTTGACGACTGAGACCGAAGTCCGGCGCCTTCTAAAGAGGACCTGGTTTCCGTTCTTTGGCCGGTTCGGCCGGCTGACCGAGGTCCAGGTACGTTCGATTCCGCTCATCATCCGGGGCCGGAACGTCGTAGTGATATCACCTTCAGCTTCGGGTAAGACTGAGGCAGTAACCGCGCCAGTCATCGAGCGCCTGCTGCAGGTTGCCGGATGCTACCGCTCTTGCGTCAGTTCAGTCTCGGTGTTGTACGTCTCACCAACCAGGGCGCTGGTCAATGACCTGCACCGTCGACTCTGTGAACCGATGGAGTATCTCGGCCTGGACCTGGCACGCAAGACTGGAGACCATCCGGAGATTTCCGAGTCGCGGCTTCCGTTCATGCTGTTGACAACACCTGAGTCACTTGATTCCCTTCTGTGCCGACATACGTCCGTCTTCGCCGGCCTGGCCGCGGTTATTTTGGACGAGCTGCATCTTCTGGATAACACGCCACGCGGAGACCAGCTTCGCGTGCTGCTTGAGCGGTTGAGGCTAATAAACTCTCGCGCCTGGCGTTGGGAGTCAGGGGTTTTCTCCTCGACCTCCAAATCGCTGCCGGGTTCGGCATTGGCCAAAGATTCCGAGGTAATATCGGATTCTAGGGAACCAATGCCCGGTCTTCAGTGCTGTGCTCTTTCGGCGACGATCGACGATACCAACATCGGCCAGCGCTATTTCCCGGACCCGGTTGTGGTTCAGGTTGACGCCTGCCGGGAAATCGAGAACGTACTTTTGCCGATGCGCGAGGGCTGGCACGAGCGAACCGTGGCTGAGCTACGGTCCCGTGGTCTGCGCAAGGTACTATGCTTTTTCAACTCGCGGTCCTGGGCCGAATCTTCGGCCGGACTTTTGGCCATCCCGCCGTTTGCCAATCGGGTCTGGGTTCACCACGCGAGTCTGACCCGTAAAGTTAGGGAAGAGGTCGAGGCGCGCATGAATCAGGAGAGGATAGGTATTCTGTGCTGTACCTCTACCTTGGAGCTCGGGATTGACATCGGCGATATTGATGCTGTAGTTCTTGTCCGGCCGCCCTTCAACGTGTCGTCGCTTCTGCAACGGGTGGGAAGGGGCAATCGGCGCAAAGGCACGCTTTTCATGTTGGGCACCTACGCCGATGCCTGGGAGCGTTTTCTGTTTCAGACCTTCCTTGAGTGCTGCCGGCTAGGAAGGCTGTGCGAGAAACGCTATACGCCTGCGCTCTCGGTTATTCCGCAGCAGGTCGCATCATATCTTTTGCAGCGGCGTCGAGTCGGCACAACACTACCGGCGCTACGTCGAGTGCTGAGCTCGGTTTTCGGCACCGGCGGCGCAGTCGAGCAGACGTTTCATCACTTGTGCGAGCAGGGCGTGGTCGTGGAGCAGCGGTCGGGTATCTACTACCTGGGGCCGAAGCTCGAGCGGCAGGTTGAATACGGCAAGATTCACTCCAACATTCAGGACAAGTCTTTCGGCAAATACGAGGTGTGCGATGCTGAGACCAACCGGCATCTTGGTACGGTGTTCTACGTTTTCCGGACGTTTATGCTTGGTGGTCGGGCGTGGGAGGTCGTTGAGTTCCGAGAAAAGGAGAGCCGGGTCATGGTCCGGCCATTTCAGGATGTCGGCGCGACGACCAAGGTGTTCGAAGGTACCGGTACGGCCGGATACGGGTACCGGCTGGCGCAAGTCCTGAAGAGCCGGCTCTTCCCCGACTTGGCGGCAGACGAGTTCCCATGGTTTGACGAAGGCCGGCAACGTTTCTTGGTGCACCTGCTTGGCCCGTTGCACGGATTCCTCCTGAGCGAGGCATTTGTGCTAGAGGGAAGACAGGTTGCAGATCTGGACGGGAAGCTGTTTTCCTTCCCGGCCACAAAAACCGGTCTCTCGCGCTTTCCGATCCCGGAGATGTCCTCAATCAGACAGGTCGTGCGCAAGAACATCACTCGACTTCAGGATAACCTTGGGTCAGGTGCGTTCTTCAGGCTGCTGCCGGCTGAACTACAGGTGGAGGACCACCTCCTGGCGCTTGACGTGGCCGGACTTATTGATTTCCTCGGGTCGGTGAAACCGGTCGAGCTTGCGGCAGACGAGGTCCGCAGACAGATGAAGGCACAGCTTGAGACCGGTGATGAGGCGCCAGCAGATGACTGACTTTAGATCGACGACGCAAGCAAGGTTAGTGCCTGTCTTGATATGATGCATGCTGGTGCTACAATCGAACCGGATGAGATTCAGGACTGATCAACAGGTGGCCGCCGACCGAGTGCCTGAGCCTAAATTACGGGTCTAAAAGGTATGGTAGCGCGTCGCGTCCTGGTTGTCTCGTACTACACCCCGCCGCTAGGTCTGTCTGGAGTGATGCGGGTGACCAAGCTTGTGAAGTTTCTGCCCGATTTCGGGTGGCGGCCGCTGATCCTCACGGTCAAGCCGGCGGCCTACTACTACTATGACCCGGCCCTACTTTCCGACCTTCGGGGCTCAAAGGTGTTTCGCACAGAGAGCTTTGACCCGGCCCGGTTACTCAACCGGCTTCGGCCGGTCAGGTCAAGGCTGAACCCAATGCTGAGCAGGAGTCTGGGGCGTGGTCCGAGACTGCTCAACTACTTGCTGTTTCCGGATTCCAAGGCTGGGTGGTTTCCCTTTGCTTCGGTTGCCGGCCGGCATATCATTGACCGGGAAAGGCCGGCTGCGATATTTGCGACTGGACCGCCCTTCACCGCTCTTCTTGTTGGAGTCAGGCTGAAGGCGCACGGCCATTTGCCGCTGGTAGCCGACTTCCGTGACCCCTGGCCGACCGGCTTTGTCCTGCCGCCTCAGCCGCAGCGTACACTCCTGCGGCGAGTGCGAGGATACATCGTCAGGCACGCAGATGCGATTCTGGCGGTGAATTACGGCACGGCCCGTGAGCTCGGGCCCAAGGCCGAGGTGCTTGACAATGGCTTTGACCCGGACGAGTTCGATGTTGAGCCGGCAAGACTGGACGGGTTCAGTATCGTTCACGTCGGAAACCTATGGCAGAATCAGCAGGAGCTTCTTGCGGTCTGTCAAGCGATAAGAGATGTTCCAGATGCGCAGCTCTATTTAGCTGGCCGGGTTGACCGCGAGACACGGCGACGGCTTGGGCAGGAAAAGCAAGTTCGTTTGCTCGGCACGGTGGCGCACGACCAGGCTTGCCGACTGATGAAAGGAGCAAACGTGCTGCTCTATATCGGCAAGCCTGGACAGCCGGTCGGCATAAAGCTCTATGAGTACCTGGGTGCACGTCGGCCGATACTTGTTTTCGGCCCGGATACAACTGAAGCGGCGGCAATCGTCGAGCAGTGCGAGGCAGGCGTGGCGTGTGCCGGCCAGGAATCACTCGGCCAGGCTCTCATGAAGCTCCGATCCGAGGCAACCAGGTTCACGAGCGCCAACCGGGATCGATATGACCGCCGAGTTCAGGCTGGAAAGCTCGCGGCTCTGATGGAGCGACTGGTCACGTCGGGTACGTAGACCAGTACCAGCTCATGCAGGGTGAAGTAGGGTCAGAACAAGGCCGCCTTGGGAGTGTGTGTTGTCTATGGGGCCGCTGCGCTACTTTGAGCCCGGTTGCCGGCTAGGGTGCGACCGAAACTGATAAGCAACTCCTAGGCAGGTGGTAGGTCAGGCCGGGAGGCAGACCCTGGGTCAGGCGGCATGGCAGGCAGCAGACCAGGCTGCGAGACAAGCGGTAGGGCAAACCGCAGGCCAGGGAGCGGGCCAGACTGCGTCGCAAGCGCATGGTCAGGCTGTGTGGCAGGCAGTGAGCCAAACTGCGAGCCAGGCGACGAGACTGGCGGCAGGGCAGACCGCGGGTCAGGTGGCGACGCAGGCGGCAGGTCAGACTGTGAGCCAGAGCCCAGGACAGGAAGCAGGGCAGGCAAAGAGCCAGGCGCTAGACCAAACAGCAGGGCAGAGAGTGTACCAAGCTACCCCGGGGATGGCCAAATGTCACAATCTCAGTGGGTCAGACATCTCATTTATTACGTGCTGTCAGCCGGTACCAGAGCACGCGTACGAGCGCAACCAGCTCCAGCAGGGGCAGCAGCACAATCGCCTTGAGCCAGAAAAAGCCGGACCGGTCATGCTTGGCCAGATAGCGAAACAGTGAGCGGTGTGATTCCCAGATCATCTTCGGTCTGACCTGACTGGTACTGGCTCCCCGCCGGTGAAATACTCGCGCGGCAGGAACGTACCAGGTCTGCCACCCGGAATCGGCCATTCGCTTTGACAGGTCAACGTCGTTACAGAACACGGGAAAGCGTTCATCCAGGCCGCCAAGCTGGTCCAGGACTGTGCGCCGCAGCATCAGACACGAAGCCATTGGCTGCTCGACCTGGGCAGGTTTGTCATAGTCGAAATACGCCAGACGCCACCGGCCGAAAGAACGGCTGCGGGGGAACAACCGGGCAAGGCCGATCAAGTCCCAGAGTACCAAGACCGGAGTTGGAAAGGAGCGGATCGAAAGCTGGGTCGTGCCATCGAAGTTCAGCAGTCGGGGAGCAGCCGCACCGGCCTGCGGGTGAGTATCGAGCCAGTCGGTCAGCACGTCAAGTGCGCCGAGTTCGATTTTTGTGTCGGGATTGAGCAGCAGAACGTATTCGCCGCTTGAGCTGTGGATCCCCTGGTTGTTGGCCCGGGCATAGCCAAGATTGCGGTCATTGGCAATGACTTTGAGGTGGCGGTACTGGGCGAGCTTTTCACGGGTGGAATCAGCGGATGCGTTGTCAACAACAACGACCTCGAACTTCTGAGTGAAGCTGATGGAATCAATGCAGGTCTCGATGTCACTCGCGCTGTTCCAGGTAACGATGACGATCGACAGCTTCATGGTCGCAGATGACCACGGTGTTCAGAGCCCAGATGCTGACTCCAGGAAGCGATTGTCGCGAAGACGCCAAGGTCTTGAAAAACGGGGAACAAGTGGCAGACGAGCATTGATGGTCTTACTGACTGCGCCAGTATTCGAGCAGGTCGGCAAGGGTCTGGTCAAACGAAATCTGAGGTTTCCACCCGGTTACAGTCTGGAACTTGGTCGGGTCGCCGGTAAGATTGGGCAGGTCCCGATCCCGACGCCGGGAAGCGGTGCTCGTGTAGGTCACTCTGACCCGGGCAAGGCGGCACAGCTTCTCGACTCCTTCCCGAATGGAGACAGCGCTACCGGAAGTCACGTTGTAGGTCTCGCCGCCAGATGTTTTCTCAATCGCCAGGATGTAGGCGCGGACAATGTCCCGCACGTCAACGTAGTCACGGCGTACGTCGAGATTGCCAAGTTCGATTGTGCCGGTAGTTGCGCCCTGTCGTTCCAGCTCGGCTATCTGTCTGGCCACAGACGAGAATACGAAACTCGGACTCTGGCCCGGGCCGGTATGGCTGAATGGCCTGAGGATAACAACGTCGGCTCCGTATGCCCGGAAAAAGAACCTTCCGATGTCCTCAGCGACCTGTTTGCTCAGAGCATAGGCGTCAATTGGGTCTGGGGGCATTTCCTCGGTGAAAGGTGTCCTGGTGCCGCAGCCGTACACGCTGCCGGACGAGATGAGTAGAACCCGGGGTCGGAGTGCGAGTTCGCTCAGAGCCGCAAGCAGTTTGAGTGTGCCGCTAGCATTCACCTCGAATGTGCCGAGTAACTGGTTCTCTGCATCCGCGACTGAACTGACCGCAGCCAGATGGATCACAGCGTCGGGTTTTATCTGACTAAGCGTCTGCCTGAGCCAGTGGAAGTCACAGACATTGCCCTCAAACAACCGGGCCGGCATGCCGGCTGGCGCTGGAGCAAGATGGATGCCAGCCACGCTGTAGCCGGCGTCAACAAGTGCGCGGGTCAGGTGCCGACCAACAAAGCCCTCAATACCGGTAACAAGGATGAGCTTCAAGTCAGTAAACTGGGACTGGTGAGCAGGGACATAACGTCAGAGCCGAGATGCTTGGTGTCAGACTGGTGCCGGGCCCAGGTGTCGGACGACCGGAATCCGGGGCAACTCCGGACGCTCTTGCTGGGACTGGAGCAGGCACGGATTGACGCGAAAGGCGTACTGTTCCTGATGTGCGGCGCGCTGCGCCGCAGAACCCCATGTTCATCCCCGTTTCCCCCGTGGTTCAGGCGGCCGGGATTCTATTGCGCCAGTAGTCGAGTAAGTCGGACAAGGTCTGTCGGAAATCGTACCGGCGGGTCCAGCCGGTACGCTGCTCGAACTTGGAGGGGTCGCCAATGAGCAGTTCGACATCGCTTGGCCGCATCCGCTTGGGGTCCTGTTTCACTTCAATCTTTTTTCTGGCCATACTGAGCAGAAGCTCAAGCATTTCGCCTATCCGCCAGCCCTTGCCGGACGCAATATTGTACACCTCGCCCGGTTCACCTTTCTCAAGTGCAAGCCAGTAGGCGACAATTGTATCGCGCACGTCGGTAAAGTCGCGTACTGCATCCAGGTTTCCGGTGTAAAGCACGGGTGCGCGTCTGCCAGCCTCGATTTCGGCAATCTGCTTGGCGAAATTCGACGTCGCGAACACCTCGCCACGCCGAGGACCGGTGTGGTTGAACCCCCGGGTTCTCACTACTTTCAGGCCGTAGCTTCTGAAGTACTGGTAGCCCATCAGGTCTTGCGCGACTTTGGATACGCCGTAAGGCGAAAGTGGCCGGAGCGGGTTGGTTTCCTTGATTGGTGCCTCGTTAGGGTACACCATTCCGTACTCCTCGCTCGAACCTGCAATCTGGACAAGACAGTCTGGTTTTTCCTGGCGCAGGGCCTCAAACAAGTTCGACTGGCCGACGATGTTCGTGGTCAAAGTCTCGGACGGCGCGACCCAGGACATCGGCACATAGCTCTGGGCTGCAAGATGGAACACGCGGTCAGGTCGAACCTCCCGCACCAGGTCGAGTGTGGACTTTGCGTCCCGCAGGTCACAGGCATGGAGCAGAAGCCGGTTCTGGATGTGTTCGATATTCTCAGTTCTTGAGCGCCAGCGTACTGTGCCGTGGACCTCGCAGTTACCGAGTTTCAGAAGATACTCAGCCAGATGGCTGCCGGCAAAACCGGTGATTCCAGTAATAAGGCACTTCAAGCTACCTCCTGCCAGAGAAATGGTTCAATGGTCCGAGGGTTCTATGTTGCTAGCGCGCAGGTTCGGAGCCATGGGACTCGGCTGGTTGGCTGCCGGTTCCTTGGGCTCCTGCTTTTTCCACCTTGCCCGAACGCAGGCAACGGGCGCAGACCCAGATACGCCTGGTCCCAGACTCAAGCCTGGCCCGGACTCTTTGCAGATTCGGCTCCCAGCGACGCTTGGTAACGTTGTGCGCGTGACTGATATTGGAGCCGACCGCACCGACTTTACCGCAGATTTCGCAATGTCTAGCCAATTGTCCTCCTGAACTGTCAAGTCATTGGGCACGATGAGGATAGCCGAAATCCTCCATCTGTCAACCTGTTGTATCGTACGGGTAGTGTCAATTCTCTTGCGTAGCTTCCGACTGACATCTTGCGCTGCCAGCTTTCTAGCTTGGGTTTGGTAGGGTACCGTTGCTTGTACTTCTAGCGCTGCACCGACCACCGGTTCGCCTTCCGAAGCGGCAGACACGCGAACCACCCACAGCTTTCGGCATTCGCAAAGACACACTTCGCTCGCACACGCTTTCACAGCTCTAGAGACTGCTGCACGGTTACACTCGTCTCATACACCTTCTTCCACGCCTTCGGTTTCCTTCGTAATACTGGTGTGTGCGCCGGCGACCGCCCGTGACTTGACTACCGTCAAGCTTTGATATAATAAAACCGGAATCGGAGGCCTAATGCTCATGACCGAGCCGGAAAACGAAAAGAAGAGTCCGCTTCTGCGCAGTCGCCTTTCGAATCCGAGGCAGCGGAGTCTGGGTGCGCTCGTTGGCCTTCGGTTCGTTTTTACGGGCACGCGAGGAAAGCAGTAAACACAAGGAGGAACGATGGAGCGGACCGTAAGAGGAAAGTCCGACAGCCCGCGCAACCGTAGCACGGCGATGTACGTCCTGGTCGGAGTCATTGTCGTCGCCGCGGTCGTTGTCATTGCGCTGATGTCCAAAGGCCCCAAGAAGGTAGCAGTACCCAACGTAGTTGGCAAGACGTTTGAGCAGGCATCAGCCGAGATCGCGGCCGCGGGCCTTGGAATCAAGGAACAGATGAAGGTCAGCTCAGATTCTCTGCCGGCCGGCGCGGTCGTTACCCAGATGCAGAAACCGGGCGAAACGCTCAAGAAGGGCGATACGGTACTGGTCACGGTCAGCGAGGGTCCGACCCGGTTCGTGCCGGAGCTGACCGGGTTCAAGAAAGCCGACGCCGCGACCGAACTGCCCAAGTGCGGGCTTGTGCCGGGTACGGTCACGACCGCGGTCTCGACCGAAATCCCACCGGGCAGGATAATGAAGATGGACCCTCCCCCGGGCACCAAGTTGATGAAAGGCCAGCCGGTGAACCTGGTCATCAGTACCGCGCCGCCACCACCACCGGTGCCGCAGTCCTTCCTGCGACCCTCATTGGAGTTAACTTCAGTTGAAGTTGCCGAACCTACCGACAGGGGGTTCAACCTTGTGGTCGGTATCGCGGCTACAAACCCGAACTCGGTTCCTGGCGAGGTCAAGGGATTCTACTACAAGCTTGAAGTTGATACTTTCTATCTAGCCAGTGCCAAGCAGTACTGCGAGATGCCGCTACAGCCTAACGGTCGAGGCGTGATGACGCTTTCGGTGAACATCCGCCACGACCGGTTGGGCCGGGCCGCAGCCGCACTACTTGGCCGGGGCAATGTTGACTACCGCGTGCGCGGGTACTACATCCTTGCGGCTGAGGGTGGCCGGTCGATCGAGCCGGTGTTTGTTTCGGGTAACTTCAACCTGGCCGAGAAACTCGGGCCGTACTTCCGTGCGATGTACGAGTGAAGAGGGAAAGGAGTGATGAGTGAAGAGTCACGAGTGAAGAGAGAAGACGGAGGAGTGAGAAGAAGATTCCGGTTGATGCTTGGGGCGGGTAGCGGTAGGCGGTTGGCGGTCGGCATTCTGCTCGCCTGCCTGGTGCTCGGTTCGGGTTGCGCCACCTTCCTATCGAGCACTACGGGCGCAATCCTGCTACAGCTTGCGCCGGTCGGGCTGGAGCTTTTCGAAGTCCCGGCCAAGCTCGACCTGAAGGTGACGAATCCATCGAAGCTGACCGCGACGGTCTCGGACATCAAGTACGAGGTCCTCATCGCGGGTTCGGTCGTGGCCTCGGGTGAGCAGCAAGCGCCGGTGACGCTTTCGGGCGAAGGTTCGCAGGTTATCTCGGTACCGCTCTCGGTCAAGCCCGGCAGCGTGCTTAGCTCGGTGAAGTCGTCATTGGCCAGCAAGAGCGTCAAGTATCAGGTGCGCGGGTCGTACGCCATTGCCGCCACGAGCGAGCAGACCTTCACAGCTTCGTCGCTGCTGAAATCGCTGATGGCCAGGAGCAAAGAGTGAGATGTGAAACGTGAAATGGAAGATGTGAAATGAGTCGGTCGGGAGAACGTCCTCTGCCCCTTCGACCTGAGTGCCACGTTTCCCGTCTCGCATCCCCGGTTTCGCGTCACACACCTTACTTTTCACGTCTTACATCCCCATGATCGGCCAGACCGTCGGTGACTATCGGATAACCGGGCTTATCTCGGACAAGGGCGGTTTTGGCGTCGTGTACAAAGCAGTGCATCGGCTACTGGAGCAGGAAGTGGCTATCAAGACTCTGCACCAGTTCCTGACCGGCGAGGCACGGTTCCGAGACCGGTTCTTTGCCGAGGCCCGGGCCCAGGCCCGACTGCGGCACGAGAACATAGTCGGCATTCACAACTTCTTTGAGCACAATGGCCGGTACTTCATAGTGATGGAATTGATGGATGGGATGGTTGTGGCCGAGGGGAAGCGGGTGCGGTCTTTGGCCGAGCTCATCAAACTGGGGCCGATGCCGGAAGAGCGGGCACTTTCGGTATTCCGGCAGGTTCTGGCCGGAGTGGGTTACGCGCACCGTCACGGTGTGCTGCACCGTGACCTGAAGCCTCTGAATGTGTTGTTCAACGAGCAGGGGACAGCTAAGGTAGGAGATTTCGGGCTGGCGAAGATGCTGGCGCCCGGGCAGGGCGAGTACTCGTTGACCCGGGGCGGAATGGGCACTCCGGCGTATATGTCACCGGAGCAGGTGCTGAATAAGGTGCTGGATGCACGGGCCGACATCTATGCCTTGGGGATAACGCTGTATGAGATGCTGGCGGGCAGAATACCGTTCAATGCCACCTCGACGACTTCTATTGAGGAGCAGCACCTATCCGAGCCGCCGCCGCCTTTGCGGGAGACAAATCCGGACATACCAGTTGAGCTGGAGCGGGCCGTGCTCAAGGCATTGGCCAAGAAGCCGGAGGAGCGGTTCCAGAGCTGCGAGGAGTTTGCGGCGGCGCTTGCGCGCACGCGCGAGGCGCGGATGGTTGTTGTACCCGGGTTCTGCGGAAAGACGCGGGCCGAGGCTGAGCCGCTGGGCCGGCAGGTCGGGCTACGGGTCGAGCAAATTGCGGAGGAGCATTCAGACGACGTGCCGGCCGGGACGGTTCTGCGCCAGGAGCCGGAGTTTGGCGCAGTGGTGGAAGACGGCACGCTGGTCAGGCTGGTTGTGAGCAAGGGGCCAAGGCCGAAGCCGGTCAGCGTACCCGAGCTTCGGGACAGACAGAAGGTTGAGGCTGAGCGGATGCTGGCTGAACTTGGGCTCAAGCTCGCGGTCGGCAGCGAGGAGTTCTCCAGAAAGGTGAAGCAGGGTGCGGTTGTCGGGCAGACGCCTGAGGCCGGCGTGATGCTTGAGCCAGGCGGTGTTGTGACCGTGGTGCTGAGCAAGGGGCCGAAGCTGGTCAGCGTGCCTGCGCTGGGCGGGCTGACACAGGCCGAGGCCGAGGGAGCTGCTGCTGCTCTGGGTCTGCGGCTGGTGGTATCAGGCAAGGAGCCGTCCGAGTACATTGCGGCCGGCAGGGTACTCAGACAGGCTTCTCCGGCCGGCGTGCGGCTGGCAGAGGGTTCTGAACTCAGTGTCGTGCTGAGCTTGGGAGTGCAGGAGCGGCAGGTGGAGGTCCCGGACGTTCGGGGCAGGTTACTTGAGGAGGCCGAGGGATTGCTCGCCGGTGTCGGTCTGACGCCGACGGTGGAGCACGAGGACTTCTCGGAAGCGGCCCAGGCTGGGACGGTTACCTGGCAGAGTCCCCCTCCCGGCGCCCTGCTGAACCAAGGCGAAACGGTTGCTCTTGTTCTCAGCAAGAGCAAGGAGCCGCGTGCGTTCTTCTCTGAGAGGACGGTGCGGGAGCCGTCACCCGGTCAATCCACTCTTGAACGTCCTGCGTCTGGAGCAACTGTTGTGGAAAAGCAGGGCCGTCGCAGGCGCGCCCGTCGCAGCCGTGTGTTCGCGACAGCCCTGGCCGTAATGCTGGTCATTGTCGGTCTGCTACTACTGCTCTTATCGAACAAGAAGCGCCAGGTTGTTGACCGCGCCGCCGGCACGATGCCTGACACGACCACAGAGACGGTCGTTACCCGGTCTCTTGAAACCAGTGGGGAGTTGCGTACCACACCTCCTGCCGTGTCTGTCTTCGCCAAGACTCAGATACGGACGAAATCCACAGATGGTGGGACGCCGAGCCGTAGCTTCGACGAGAACTTCGAGCTCGGGGCAGAGGCAATCAGAGCTGGTAAGTACGACGAGGCAATTCGTTACTACGGAGCTTGTATCAATCAGAATCCCAATCATCCCACACCTTATGCTAACCGTGGCTTGGCCTACTACTGCAAGGGCGAATACTGGCTCGCAATTGAGGATTTCTCGATGACCCTGAAGCTGGAGCCTACGAGCGCCTGGACCTGGTCGTGGCGAGGTGAAGCGTACCACAAAGTGGGAAATGAAGAACAAGCGGTGAGTGATTGGCGTGAAGCACATCGCCTGCTGTCCGAGTATCCGAAGTCTCCGTACGCGCGTGCAGCTATCAACGCTGAGGGAGCTGGGAACGTGGACCCGGGGACCGGCGCACGGTCAGGTTCTCCAGCGCTCTACGTCGGAAGCAGTTCGACGATGACAACGCTCTTGACTGGTCTGGGGTTCAATGTTCGAACTTCCAGTTCTATACCATCCAACCTTTCAGACTACTCGGTTATCGTTGTTGAAAACTATGACGCCTGCAACACTACGACCGCAGCCTATTTGCGTAACCGTATCGCAGAAGGTGGTGGAGTTGTCCTTACCAGCGGCACTCCCTACTTTCTCGCTGGCGGGTATTCACTGCCCTCGTGGATGGGTGGTGGAGAATACCATAACACTTTTGGCAACTGCTGGGTGAACACCACTGATGGTCAGATACTCTACTCAAACTCGAAGTGCAACGGTGGTGCCGCGATCACAGGAACTAGGGGGACGGTGATAGCCAAATGGAACGACGGCAGCGCCGCGGCTGTTAGATACGTATATGGCTCTGGTCGGTGTGCATACTTCTATTCCGGCGCAGGAACAAGTTCAGCGAGCGATGGACTTCTTACGCGCCTTGTGCTCTGGGCAGCCGGGCGATGACCAGACACTTTGGCAACAGCACATCGGAAGGAAAAACAGATGCAACATCAGATTTCCAGTCGCAGTTTCTCATAGGACATGGCTGGCTAGGCCGTTACCGAACATCAGGCAACTGGCAAGCTCGGCGAGGGCGGGTTTGGTGTTGTGTAGATGTGAACTGGAGGTTACTTGCGTAGCGTGAAGTATGGATTGCGGGTGTTGGCTCTTGCCCTGTTGGTTTCTTGTCTGAACTGCGGCTGGATGGTGAAACCGGCAGAAGTGGAGTTGGTTGGACTGGCTTTTCCCGGCGAGAGCGTTTTAGACCTGAGCGTGAAGGTAAGAAACCCCAACTCGTTCTCGGCCAAGGTGTCCGATGTTGAGTACACCGTCTTCATTGGCAGCGAGGCCGTTGGCCGCGGACGGGCGAACGAAGTTTTGAGCCTGCGTGGTCGGGACTCTCTGGTTACTTGCCTGCCGCTGAGTTACGATATGGCAGCGCTGTTCCGAGTTCTGCCCCAGCTGGCACAGGATACAATCGTGTGCCGTGTGGATGGTACCTATCAACTGGAGGTGCTGTTGCTCAAGCCAAGGATGAAGTTCTCCGTTGAACGCCGCATAGCAGTGAAGGAGAAGCTGCTTGCTGTTCTTGGTGCGGTGATGAAATGAGAGACGAGAGGTGGGCGGTAGGCAGAGAATGGAGAAGGAAGCGAAGTGGGGAGCGAGTAGCGAATGGTGAATAGCGATACTACCAAACGCGGCCAGCTATAGACGATAAGCCATGATTGGCGCTTCCGTCGGCAACTATCGCATCGTTGAGGAGGTCGGCCGGGGCGGGATGGGCGTGGTGTACAAGGCGGTGCACCAGAAGATTGCCTCTCAGGTTGTGGCGGTGAAGCTGTTGTCGCCCGCACTCATCTACGGCGACAAGGCGGCATCGGAGCGGGCCGCGGCCGAGGCCGAGTCTCAGGCCAAGCTCAGGGAGCATCCTAACATCGTCTCGCTCTACGACTTTGTGGAGAACGAGCGCGGGCTGTTCCTGATAATGGAGTACATTGCCGGCGTGGCCGGGGTGCGTAACCTGTCCGAGCTGATACGCCGGAACGGCGCGCTGCCGGCCGAGGAACTGAAGCGGCTGTTCGGTCAGGTGTTGTCCGCGGTCGGGTTTGCGCACCGGCACGGCATCATTCACCGGGACCTGAAGCCCTTGAACATCATGCTGTCTGAGTTCGGGGCCAAGGTGGGAGACTTCGGAATTGCCCGGATAGTGTCGGGCGACACGAGTATCGCTGTATCCGGGCATCGCGTTGGCTCGCCGGCGTATATGTCTCCTGAGCAGGTCCTGGACAAAAAGCTGACCAAAGCAACGGACATCTACTCTCTCGGGTGCACCTTGTATGAAGCCGCGACCGGCCGGTTGCCGTTCGACGCGTCCGAGACCTCGTCCTTCTTCGAGGCGCACCTGCAGGAGCCGCCGATACCGCCGCGGCAGCGCAACCCGGCAATTTCCGAGCAGCTGGAGCGGGTAATACTGAAGGCGATGGAGAAGAAGCCGGCCGACCGGTTTGCGTCCTGCGAGGAGTTTGCGGCGGCGCTGGAGCAAGAGCCTGCCGCCCCCCGCTCGCCGCTGACCGCAGGCCCGGCCCGGCGGGTTGTGCCCTCGGTGCAGGGCCGAGCTCGGGCCGAAGCGGAAGCTCTTCTGCGGCAGGCAGGGTGCGGCGTAGCCTTTGAGGGCGAGGAGTACTCAGACACGGTTCCCGAGGGCGCGGTTCTGCGCCAGTGCCCTGCGCCCGGTGAGTTCTGCGCCGCGGGAGCGGCGGTCCGGGTGACGCTCAGCCGGGGCAAGCGGCCGGAGGAGCGCCAACAGCCATCCGCTGACAGCCGACAGCTTTGGGAACAGCAGACGGTGCCGGAGGAAAGCCAACTGTCTTCCGCGGACCGCATTCCGTCTTCACCCTCACCCTTCCCTCCCCCTCGAGGGAGAGGGAAAGAAAGGGAGGGGGTGGCGGAGCGCGGTGGGCGGCCAGCGGTCAGCGGCGAGCGGAAGAAAACCGGCTGGATTGTCGCCGGTATCCTTGCCGTCCTCGCCGCAGTCGTGGTGATTGCGATAGTTGCGGGCAGTCGCAGCAGGGATGCCGCTCGCACAGGGCAGGGCGACAATCGTGGTCAGGAGACCGCTCCCACGAGGATGACTGCTCTTGGTCGGAACAGCCAGGGGTATGAGGAGTTCCTCTGGCTGAAGGACAGCTCGGTGATGATAAAGATACCGGCCGGGACGTTCACGATGGGGTCAAATGACGGAGGCCCGGACGGGAAGCCGGTACATCAGGTGTATCTGGACGAGTACTACATAGACAAGTACGAAGTGACGAACCGGCAGTACAAGCAGTTCTGCGATGCGACCGGCCGGAGCTATCCGTCTGACCCGGACTTCCTCGGAATGACTGACTACTTCACGCGCTATCCGGACTACCCGGTCGTGAATGTATCGTGGAAGGATGCCAAGGCGTACTGCGACTGGGCAGGCAAGCAGTTGCCGACCGAGGCAGAATGGGAGAAGGCCGCGCGCGGCACGGACTCGCGGAAGTACCCGTGGGGTAACTCAGAGCCAACCGGTAGCCGGTGCAACTTTGCGGACCGGAACACGGACTACGGTTGGAGCGACAAGAGCGCGGATGACGGTTATGCCCGAACCGCGCCGGTCGGCTCGTTTCCTTCGGGTGCATCACCCTATGGCTGTATGGATATGGCCGGGAACGTGTGGGAGTGGTGCAATGACTGGTACAAAGACAACTACTACGGTTCAAGCGCAAGCAACAACCCACAAGGGCCGTCTTCTGGCTTGGCCCGCGTCTCTCGTGGCGGGTCCTGGTACTACCTCGCCAGGGACCTGCGCTGCGCGAATCGCGCCGGGTTTGAGCCATCGTACCGGCACGGCCATCTGGGTTTCCGCTGTTCCCGGCGTCAGTAATTCTTTCTGTGAATCTGGTAATCTGGCCATCTGAACATCTGACCGATGAAGTGATGAGTGAAGAGAGAAGAGAGAGGAGCGAAGGAGAGAAGGACGCGAGGCGAAGAGTGAGTAGTGAATGGCAAAGGGTGAAGTGAAACAGCCGGAACGCGGCGGGCGGCCAGCGGTTGGCTTCCTGTCCGACCGTGGGCTGAGCGAGATGCGGCCGAAGAATGAGGACGCGCTGTTCGTGCCGGGCGAGGCCGAGCAGGCGCTTGCCGGGGAGCGCGGGCTCTTGTACGTGGTCGCGGACGGGATGGGCGGCGAGGCCGCGGGCGAAGTGGCAAGTAGGTTGGGCGTGGACACGGTTGCGGAGTTCTACTACCAGCGGCCTTGGGCCGGGAGTCCGGGCAAGATGCTTGTGCAGGCGGCTGAGGCGGCAAATCGGGCTGTTCTGGACGCGGCCCAGGACCCAAGCCGCAGGGGGATGGGTTCGACCCTGGTCGCTCTGGCACTCGTGGCTGACCGGGCGTACGTGCTGAACATCGGGGACAGCCGGTGTTACCTCATACGCGACGGGCAGATGCGGCAGATAACAGAAGACCACACTCTGGTGGCGCGGCTCGTGCGCAAGGGTTTGATGACGCCGGAGCAGGCTAGGACCAGCCCGAAGCGCAACGTCATCAGCCGGGTGCTGGGAAGCGATGCGGCCAAGCCGGACTTGTTTGAGGAGGAAGTCCGCACCGGGGATGTCTTTGTGCTCACAACCGACGGAGTGCACGGTGTGCTGGAGGACGAGGAGCTGCGCGACTTGGTGCTTTCCGGCCAGCCGGGAAGGGCAGTGCTGAGCGTTATTGATGAAGTGAAAAGACGCGGCGCACCTGACAATGCGACGATCATCGTAGTGAAGGTGGGCAGTGAGCAGTTTTTGCCCTCCCCCCCTAGTCCGCTTCAAGGGGAAGAGGAAGAGAAAGAAAGAGAGGAGGCCGTGGAGCTTGGGAAGCGGTCAGCGGTCGGCGGAGCGCGGGGACCGGTCAAAGGGCGGCGCAGGAGGCTCGTGCTGGTGCTGTTCGCTGTCGTTGTGCTGGCGTTACTTGTAGCTGCCGCGGTAAGGATGTATCTGGTGCGTAATCCCGGCGCATCGCCCAAGCCGCCGATTCCGGCAGACTCCGCGCGCGGCCCGGCCGGGCCGCCAAAGACCGACACCGCGAAAGCGAAGGCGAAGGGCCACACCGACACGACCGCGCCTGGCGCAATGCCTGAAAGTGTCGGGCCGCGAAAGCCGCCGGCAACTGAGCAGGGTAAGTATGGTTCCGGATGGATATGAACCGGGCGAAGCAACAGGTGATGGTCGCTTTTCGTCCGTTTCTCATTACGCTTCACTCATTACTCATCATTTTCTCGGGAGGTTGATGTGGCTAAGCTGAGAATCATCGCGGGTCCGAAGCAGGGACGAGTCTTTGAGATTCCTCCAGCCGGAATCCTCATCGGTTACCGGATGGAAAAGCTCGAGCAGGCGGCAGCGACAAGGCGGGCGGAATTGGGTCTTCCGGCAGAGGGCCAGCCGCTGCTGCTGGAAGCAAGAGACGAGAAGCACAACATATCAGGTCTGCACTGCTGGGTCGGGTTGGACAAGGCAGGCCGGGTCCTGGTGCGGGACTTGGGCTCAACGAACAAGACCTATGTGGGTTCTAGCGACGTACCGGTGACAGAGGCCCTGGTTGAGCAGGGCCAGGTCGTCCGACTGGGAAAGGGCGGAGCCTTGCGGTTCCGGGTGGAGGTAGACGAGTCGGAGGCGTGCCGGCTTACGCTGCCAGAGGGCCGAGTGAAGAGTGAAGAGGGAGAAGTGAAGAGAAAGGACGTCGGCGAGCGGAAAGCGGGAGGCGCTCAGCGTCCGGCAGGTAAGGTGGTTCATCTCGACCGCGACGTGCTCAACATTGGTCGTGCTCAAGACAATGACCTTGTGCTCGACTATCCGCAGGTTTCCCGGCACCACTGCCGCATCGTGCGCCGCAATGGACAGACCTTCATCTATGACCTGGGCTCGACGAACGGTACCTTCGTGAACGGATACCGGGTGAAGGAGGCGCGGCTTGCGGTCGGCGACACCATCAACCTCGGTTCCTATGTGTTGGTATTCGAGAAAGAGGGCTCGTTCTGCCAGTCGTCCTACGCCGGCCGCGCCCGGCTGGTTTGCAGCGACATACGAAAGGCGGTGAAGGACAAGGTCATCATCCGGGGAATCTCCTTCGTAGCCGAGCCCAGCGAGTTCACCGGGCTGATAGGGCCGTCCGGCTCGGGCAAGACGACACTGCTCAATGTCGTCACCGGATACGACCACACCGCGACCGGCCGGGTGGAGCTCTCAGGTTTGGACCTATACGCGAACTACGACATGCTAAGGGGTAACGTCGGCTACGTTCCGCAGGACGACATCATCCACCGTGAACTGACCGTGGAACAGTCACTCTATTATACGGCAAAACTGCGTCTGCCTGAGGATACTTCTGAAGAAGAGGTGAAACGTCGCGTGGACAAGGTCATAGCTGACCTCGGGCTGGAGGACTGCCGTAGTGTTCGCATCGGCGATCCGGAGAAACGTGGCATCTCTGGAGGGCAGCGCAAGCGCGTGAATCTGGCGCAGGAGCTCATCACCGAGCCGGCTTGCCTGTTTCTGGACGAGCCTTTATCCGGTTTGGACCCGGCCAAGGCAGAAGAAGTGACCGAGGTACTGGCCGACGCATCGCGCCGAGGTCGGTGTGTTATCCTTACCACGCACAACGTTGAATCCCCGCGTACCTTCGAGACGCTTGATATGGTACTGTTGCTGCACGAAGGCAGGCTGGTCTATTACGGCCCGGGCCGGGAGGTATTCGACTATTTCGGGGTGGGCCGAGACTACCCGCCCAAGGTGCTTTTCTTTCTGCAGGGCAAGTACTGCCCGAAGTGCGACAAGATGTATACCAAGACCACGAGGCCGCTGGAGAAGTGTGAGGTGTGCGGTGAGAAGATGTACTGGCCGGCCGAGTACTGGGAGAAACGGTTCCGCGAGTCGGCCCACTACGCGCGGTACGTGGCGGGCAGAATGGAAGTGTCAAGCGTCAAGACGAACGTGGGAAGGAAGACCGGCCGGCAGCAAGCGAACGGTTTGCGCCAATGGTGGATACTGGTGCGCCGTTACTGCCGGATAAAGTTGGCGGACGCCCCGGGCACCGGTGTGCTCATTGCTCAGGCGCCGGTAATCGCCGTGCTTATCGGTCTCGTGTTCGGTGGCAAGGGGTATGCTCACATGGGTGGCGTGCTTTTCATGATGGCTCTGGCCGCCATCTGGTTCGGCGCAACCAACTCGTGCCGGGAGATAGTGTCCGAGCGTTCAGTATATCGCCGGGAGAGAATGGTGAACCTGAAAATCGCACCGTACGTACTATCTAAGACGTTCGTACTCTCACTGTTTCTGCTTCTGCAGTGCTTCGTCCTGTCCGCAGTGGTCAAGCTGATGGTCGACAACCTGCCGGGAAGCATACTCGGGTACACGACGTTCCTGACCCTGGGCGGAATGGCTGGTTCCGCAATGGGACTGCTGATTTCGTCTTTGCTGTCTTCGTCGGAGGGCGCGATGGGGCTGGTGCCGGTGGTCCTCATTCCCCAGGTGCTGTTCGCCGGGATGGTGGTGAAGCTATCCGAGTTGGGGGCAATGAAGTTCATGTCCAGCTTCATGATTTCGCGGTGGGTACTGGACGTGTTGTCGCACTTCAGTACGAAGACGGTGGGTGAGGTTGGTCCTGGTCCTGGTCAGTACAACCCACCAGTCGCGCCAGGGACCGTTCACCAGTGGTTCGCCGATATGCCGACGTTGGGAGTAGTCCCCGGCGTATTGGTGCTGGTTACGCTGGCTGTGGTCTTCACGGTACTGACCGCGGTGGCGCTGAAGAGGAAGGACATTGTGTGATGCGTCAGGGGGAATGACATAGTAGTGGCGGCAGCCGCACGAACGCACGGTCTCGTCGCAATACCCATCGTTTGTTACTACCCGCAGTTTTCCTGTTAGTCATCGCTCCTTGCCCATAACTCAGGCGGCTTTAGCGGCTGAGACCGAACTACCAAGACCGGATGAACGGAGCCATCCGGTCGGCTGTAGCCAGTGTTGTCAGGGGCGCGGAGCAGATTCCCGGGCCGGTGCCGGATACGATATGGATAAGGGTTTCAGGAGCGATGTCAGGATGGTTTTCGGGAAGGATTTCAGGGCCGATTTCCGAAGCGTTGTCCGGAGGGTTTTCAGGTGCGTTGTCCACAGCGTTTTGGGGGCCGATTTCCGAAGCGTTGTCCAGTGGGATGTCAGAAACGATTTCCCGGCTGTTTCCGGTTCAGTTGTCCGGACCGGTTTCAGAAACGTTTCCCATTGCGGTGTTGGAGTCGTCTTTCCGTGCGACTTCAGTTTCGACCTCGCTTTTGATATCACAGAGGGAATCGCCCAGGGGTGCACCGTACCCCCTTGGACAAAGCCCGAAAACCCACCTGCGTCATAGTGTAACACCCGGAGCTATCGTACTAACGGTCACAGGAGCCTAGTCGAAAAGTTGCTGCACTAGGAGGCAGGACAGCTTGTAGCGAGCTAGAGTTCTTGCGAGACTGGAGTGGGGTCAGCCGGGTCTGCGTTTAGGAAGACCGTTGGCGAGTGGGCCGGGGTGAGGGCCGGTAGAGCAGAACAAGGCACAGCAGCAGGGTGAGGGCGCTGGATACCAGGGTGGTGCGACGGATCGGAGTCAGAGGGGCCAGGACTTCAAGTCGGTGCTCGCCGGCCGGGCAGCAAAGCCAGATGAAGTGGTCCTTGGTCTCTCCAAACCGGACTGGTCGGCCGTCGAGTAGAACCGAGAGTTCCGGGTAGTAGCTGACCGCAAGCCGCAGGAAGCAGTCAGAGCCGGCCTCGAATCGGATGCCAAGCCGGTTGTGCTCAACCGAAGTTGGCCCAAGTCGGAGCGGAGCGAGAATGGGCAGTGAGTCGGGCGGCTGGTCTTCGGTCACTGGGATGAAGTTCATGCGGTTACCAGCGGTATCGAGTTCGAGGGCTTGGAGTAGAGTAAGCCAGTCGTGAGCGAAGAAGAATGTACGGGCCGGAAACAGACTCTCGGCCGGCACCGGCACGAGCCGGTTTGACGCAAGGAGCAGTCCGGCACCAGTCGGGCCGAAGATGATTGGCGGTTTACGGTCAGCAGCGAGGAACCGGTCGTCCCAAGCGATGCCCGGCTTGGTGATAACGCTCGTGTAGTTATTCTCGGTTGCGATGATACAGGGTAGCGAGATGATGTGGGAGATGCCCAGGAGCCGGACAGCCTTCATTGTCTCCGATCGCAGTTCGCGGCGGGATGAGTCACCAAGGTCCACTGCAATCAGGTTGGACCAGGGATAGGCGTAGAGCATTGAGCGGGGCGCAAACTGGTGATAGGGTGGACCCAGGAGGTTTGGCAGGTTGCCGAACAAAAACCCGGCTGCCGGATAGCAGGAAAGCCGGGCATAGTCGTCAACCCGGTCGTCCGAAGTGTAGGTGTCATATACCCGGGTCGGCTGCTGCCATGACAGCAGCCGGTAGGCTTCAAGTCGGACCGGGAATAGTTTCTCAGGTTGCCAGAAGCGGACATTGAGCACGTGGGGAAGGCAATCAGCGAGCACGAGAACAGTAGCAGGAATAAGCAATAGCCAGCGACGAGCAGGCTTGTCAGATAGCAGAACCCGGGACCAGCCGAGGGCAATGAGAACCGTTGCGAAGAACACAGTGAATACGAGGAAGCGGTGCGGCGGAAGCCCGTAATTGAGCAGGGATCGAGTCAATCCGAAACGGGGCGAGAACAGAACCAGCAGCAGGCTGGCGATGAGGCAGATAAGGGCGGGAAGGAAGGACGGTGAATGAGGCACAGGAACTGAGCAACAGTGTGTGGACCGGCCACGGACAAGGGGAACGACGACTGCGGCGGCGAAAAGCAGGATGTTTGCGGCGCCGAGATAGTTGTACGGGCCGGACTTTGTCCAGGGGAACACAAGGCTGAGGAGTGATGGTGTGCCGATATTGAGCGGCAGTTGTGGAAACACGTGCTGGCGGAATTCGGCGAGGAACGGGATGATGTAGAATCCGGCGAGCAGGAGTCCGAGCAGGCCGGAAAGCGCGGCAAGGCCGGCTATTCGGGGCTGGCTGGTTGCCGGCTGCTCGTACAGACCGAGGACCAGGGCTACGCCGAGAAAGACGACAAGGAAAACAGCGAACACGGTGTGCGATGTGAGCGCGGTACAGATGACCAGGGCAAGGAGTACGGCTCGAGGCAGGGTGGGTCGGTTGAGCAGCGCATCAAGGGCAAGGAACGAAAGCGGAAGTAGAACGTAGATGAGTGCCTGCGGGTAGTTGGCGTCATACACAAGGCTGAGCACACGCCAGGGAACGATCGAATAGACAAGCGTACCGAGTAGTGCTGGGGCAGAATCCTGAGTGCTGAATGCGGAGCATGGTGAGCCGAACTGGGGCTGGGTTCGCTGGCTGCCAGTCAGACGACGAAGGTAGAAGAACATGGCAGCCGCCGAGCCGAGGTGGAGAATGAAGAGCAGCGTCTTGAGTGCCGCGAGCTGGTTGACGTGCAAGGCGAGTGAGAGCAGAGCGCCGAGGAATGCGAAAACCGGGCCGTAGAACCGCAGCAAGGGGAATCCGCAGTAGAACATGAAGGTGTAGAATGGCGAATGACCGGTCCGGATGGCATCAGCAACCGCGGTCTGACGCACAAGGTGGGGCCAGATGTCAACCGCAGCGGGGTACCCGGGAACGGTGAATACATAGCCGGACAGGAGTACAGCCGCAATTGTCAGACCGCCCAAGGATAACGTGAGGATGCGGTGCGTTTTGGATAACAGGTCCTACACTCCAGATAGCGCGAAAGCTATTGACAGACGGGCCGACGGACGCACGGCCAAAGTTAGCTGCCAGGGTCGCCAAGTCAAGTGCATTGCATCGGTGCCTTGTGGTCCCTGGTTCCACCCTGCTCGTGCCCGGGGTGAGTGCTCTGGGCTGTGATGATGGGGTTTGAAGTCGGACCGAGAACTTCCAGTGGACGGAGTACAGTAACGGTAAGGTTGCACCGGTCTTGCTTGACCCATGTCGGTGGCAGGGTATGATACTTGACAATGAGGACGACCGCTGGTCAAGAAGTGACCAGGCTTGCGCACACGCCGTTTTGTCTGGTACGTGTTGTCTGGTCCCGGGGCAGGGTTGCCAGAGTGGTTCTGCGTGCCAAGCCAAAGTCGGCCCGGTTGGACCCAAAGCTCGGGCCTCGGCTTCTGTCTGTCCTGCGCGGGGAGGGAACACCCAGGGTGTTGCGCATGGATGCTTCAGGGCTTAGCACATTTGCCCGCAAGGTTATTGGTTTGTGTGCCCGTATCAGGCCGGGTAGGGTGATGACTTATGCCGAACTTGCCAAGGCGGCTGGAAGGCCGAACGCGGCACGGGCTGTAGGTCAGGTGATGGCCCGTAATCCGTTTCCGCTGCTCGTTCCGTGTCATCGGGTGGTAGGCGTAGATGGCAGACTTGTCGGGTTCGGCGGAGGGCGGTTGATGAAGGAGGCGCTGCTTTCGGCTGAAGGCTGGAGTTTTGCGGGCCGCGGTAGGAACCGTAGGGTCGTCCTGAAGAATAGCAGGGTCCGGTAGCAGACCAGTGCTCAGCCAATAATGACCAGCCGTCGAGAACCTGGAGAGCCGGGGCAGCGTGTGGTCGAGCGTCTGGTAGTCGGGCCGCTGGCAACAAACTGCTACGTACTAATGTCGGCCGACGAACTGGCAGTTATTGATCCCGGGGGAGACGCAGAGCTGATACTTGGGAAAATCGAGGAGCTGGTTGCGGCCAGAGACGACTGTCAGAAGATGAGGGTCAAGTACGTCATCAATACTCACGGTCATATTGACCATGTGGCAGCCGACAAGCCGGTGCTGGATGCGACCGGGGCCCAGTTGCTTATCGGTGAACTGGACGCCGTGATGCTTACACATCCGGAGCGGAGTCTTGCGGTTCTTGTGGGTTTCAGGATGGAGCCACTTCGTCCGGACCGCACGCTGGCCGATAGCGATGAAATTGTCGTGGGCAACGAGCGGATGCGGGTTGTCCATACTCCGGGCCATACACCGGGTGGGATAACGCTCATCGGCAACGGGTTTGCCTTTACTGGGGATACACTGTTTGTTGACTCGATCGGCCGGGTCGATTTTCCAGGTGGTTCAGAAGTTCAGATGCAGTACTCGCTCGGCCGACTTCAGACACTTCTGCCCCGTGATACAATGCTCTACCCTGGTCACAATGAGCCTGGCACCATGGCCCGGGCGCTGCTTGTGAACCCCTTCCTGGGCAGCGTCTGGCCGGGGTGATTGTGCCGGTTGCTACTGTCAGGGACTGGGTATGATGTCACGGCACACGGTGCGGGACTCGGGACGGCAAGGGTTGGCGAGCAAACCGGCTGCGGTCTTGAACAGGCACTGGCTGGTGAAGAACAGGTGGCTTCTTGTCTTCCTGGGAGCGTACGTCCTCTTTTCCATTCTTCTGTTCGACCCCAAGCTTTCGGTCGGCGGTGACAATGCGGTGTATCTGATTCTGGCCGGTTCGCTTGCACGCGGCACCGGGTACCGTTCAGTTTACCTGCCCGAGCAGCCGGAGCACACGCAGTACCCTCCCGGTTTCCCGGCCATCCTCGCAGTCCTGGAGAAGATATCGGGTAGAATGAATATCTTCCTGGATAAGGTTCTTGTTGTAGTGTCGGGTGTGCTGGCGATGTTCATCGTGTACCGGCTATGCGGACTTTGGTTCGCCATGACTGCTGCTGCGGCCGGTGCTGGCAAGAACAGTAGGGCATGGTCTTCGGACGGCAACCGGCTCCTGCAGCCGGGTTGGTTGGCAATGGCCTTGGTTGTCTCCATTCCGATGCTCATCAAGTACAATCATGATATCCTCACCGAGATACCGTTCCTCAGTGTGTCCATGGCCGCAGTGTATTTCCTGCTCAGGGCAGAGGACATGGGAGGGGTGAACTACTGGGCCGGGTTTGCGTGTGCGATCGCCGGATTCTTGTTGCGGACCGCAGGGATTGCGCTTGTGCTCGGGGTTATACTGCTGCTTGTGTTCAGGAAGCAGTACTGGTATCTTGCGGTATTCGTTGTTGTGTTTCTTGCTGTTTTCGTGCCTTGGGAGATAAGGGCAATCCGGGCTGGTACCGGTCAGTCCTATTTCGAGCAGTTCTTTGCCAAGAACCCGTACATCCCAGACTTTGGTCGGGCCGGGGTGAAGGACTTCGTCGTCCGTATCGGGGAGAATGCAGTGAAGTACTTTGCGGCAGTGATACCGCAGCAGTTCTGCGCCGTGCTTCAGCCCGGCTGGTTTTCGGTCGGTGTTGGCGTCGTGCTTTCCGGACTGATGGTGCTCGGGTTTGCGGTTGTGGTGCGGGTGTGGACGATAGTCGAGACATATTTCGTGTTTGCATTCGCGGTACTGTTTGGCTGGCCATCACTGTGGGCCGGTGAACGGTTCTTCCTGCCAGTCGCACCGCTCGCAGTCATGTATATCGTCGCCGGGCTTTGCTGGCTTGAACACCGGCTCAGGCGCAAGTACCTGGCGGCGGCGGTAGTCGGCGTCCTGGTTGTGGTCAACATGGTGGCGCTTGCACTTGCCGCCAGGAAATCGGTTGGGGACAATATCAGGTATCTTGCCGGCGACCGGTACGCTGGCTACAGCCTGGATTGGCGTCGGTACTTTGAGTGCATCGAGTGGATAAGAGACAACGTACCGGAGGACCGGGTGATACTGGCTCGCAAGCCGGAGTTCGTTTACCTTCTGTCCGGGCGCCGGTCTTTCTGCCCGCCGTTTACCGGAGACCAGGCCGCGGTCAAGGCCGCAATCGAGAAGTGTGACTACATCCTCTTTGACAATTTCTACTGGACGAATCTGTTCCGCGTGTTCGTCGCACCGGTACTCAAGCAGGACGTGGACCGATTCCGGTATGTGTTCAAGACCGAGAAACCAGTGTTTTTTGTGCTCAGGGCTTCGGGCAGGCCGGGCGGTCCTGGTGCTGAGCCGGTGCCGCATGCGGTCCCGGAGCTCGAATAGCAGAGGTTGTACCACAGGTCAAGCATGCGTTGACGCTTCTCAGGCCGCCGGTATCATCTCGTGAAATAGGAAACCGCGGATGAATGCCAACAGACGACGATTTCAGAATAGTCAATCGGCCCTGTTGCCGCGGGCGCGGGCTTATCGGCCGGGGACCGGATGAGCATACTCCAACGTTACGCGCTCAGGCAGTTCGTGCCGCCGTTCTTTTTGGCAGTTGTTATCCTCGCGTTCGTCCTGCTCATGGACCGGCTATTCCTGCTGGCAGACTTGCTGGTGCGCAAGGGCGTGGCGGTCAGCGTGGTAAGCGAAATCATGGTGCTGTCGCTGCCGTTTGTCGTGAGCGTATGTACACCGCTCGGCACGCTGATCGCAGGTGTGGTAACCTTTGGCCGGATGGCCGAGGACAACGAAATCAAGGTAATCCGTGCCGCGGGTATCCCGGTGCTGCGCGTTTTCCTGCCGACCGCAGCGGTATGCTGTCTCCTGATGGTTGTAATGGTCGGGTTCAACGGGTTTGCAGTGCCGGAGTCGCAGCACAACGTCCGCAATCTTCTCACCGACGTGGCAAGAAAGAAGCCGGCTCTGCGCGTACGTGAAGGTGTCTTCATGGACGATTTTGCAAACTATCTCATCTACATTGGGACGATCGACGAGCGTCGGTCGAGGGTGAAGAACGTGGCGATATTTGAACGCCGCCAGGGTAAGAAAACACCCGGGTTCGTCACTGCACCGCAGGGCGAAATCGCCTATACTGATGACGACCGGTATATGGTGCTGACACTCTACGACGGCGAGATGCATGAACTTGGAGACAGCAACAATTACCGCCGGTTGAGTTTTCGCAGGCATGTCATCAACGTTGCCTTGGACGTGGAGCTAATCCGGCGCGACCGGGAGTTCCGGGGTGACCAGGAAATGACCCTGCTGCAGCTTCTGGATCAGATTCGCAGGCTTCGCAAGGACGAGGCCGAGATCAGCGCCAAGGTGGTAGCGGCAAGGGCCGAGGCAAAGAGCGAGCCTGGCCGGCTCAAGCTCGATGAGCTTATGACGCGGCTGCAGTACAAGCGGCTGGAGACCGGCCGTTATGAGACCGAGTTCCACAAGAGTTTGTCCCTGGCGTTCTCTTGTTTCTTTTTTGTTCTTTTCGGGGCACCGCTCGGAATAGTCTTGCGCCGAGGTGGGATCGGCACCGGGTTTATCGTCGGACTTGTGTTCTTTGCCGCGTTCTACGTGCTTTTGCTTGCTGGCGAGAACTTTGCTGATTCTGGTAAGGTGGCGCCGTCCCTCGGTATGTGGTTGCCGAATATTGTCCTGACGCTACCGGTTACAGAACTTGCGGCCCGGGCGTTCTTCGAGAAATCACTCGTCCGGGAGATTGTTGGCCACCTGCGTCGAATGCGCAGATGAAGACGATTGACCGCCACATCCTTGGAGAGGTCGTGCGTTTTACGCTGCTTGCACTGCTTTCGGTCGTGGTCATCTACCTGCTCATTGACCTGTTTGAGGAGCTGAACTACTTTCTGACTCGGAAGGTAAGCATCTTCACGGTGTTGCTCTACTACGTCTATATCCTGCCGTCAGCGGTGACGCTCCTGTATCCAGTGAGCATGCTGCTGGCGGTGTTCGTGGTGTACGGTCAGATGACGCGGCATCGGGAACTGCACGCGCTTGAGAGTGCCGGAGTCCGGGCGCTGCGGCTGTTTGCACCGGCAGTCGGGTTCGGCCTCGCCACGGTGCCAGCGTACCTTGCCGGCAACGAGTTTCTGACGATACCGGCCAACGCAGCGTTGGCAGACCTGCGCAGCTACAAGATTGAGAAGCGTGCGATACAGACGACAGTGAAGCGCCGCGATGTCTTCTTCGTTGGCGAGAGCGGCCGAGTTTACAGTATCAGGGAGTATGACTCGAACGGCGTCATGACCGGTTTCTCGATTGAGGAGCTCGGGTCAGACCGCAAGGTTCGACGCCGGATTGACGGCGCCAGCGCCCGTTACGTTCCTAGAGTCCCAGGAACAGATGATACCGGGGCCGCGGCTCCGGACATCCGTCATCCGAAATCCAGGATTCAGAATACTGCTGGGGTTTGGGTCGGCTACGACGTTACGGTCCGTGAGTTCGCATCAGACGGGACAGAACGGATGTTTCTTGCCGATACCATGGTGCTTTCTGGCATCACGGAGACGCCGGCAGACTTCGTGCGCATTTCCCGGCCAGTGCAGGAGACCTCGACCCGGGAACTTACGCACTACATCGGCAAGATGCGTCGAGCAGGCGAGGATGTGGCGGACGAAGAGGTGGAGCTTCACTACCGGTTCTCCTATTCGCTTATCGGACTCATCGTGGTCCTGCTCGGACTACCGTTGTCGGTACGGCTGCGTAAAGGCGGTGTGATGTTCGGGCTTGGACTCGGGCTGCTTGTTTCCTTTCTGTACTGGGGAGCAACCCAGCTATGCCGGGCATACGGCACCTCTCCCGTAATCAGCCCGGCGATGGCGGCGTGGATTCCGAACATTGTGTTCGGTGCGATTGCTGTGGTGCTGATGCTCGAAATGCGGCAGTGAGCAGGAGACTGGTTCGGGTTCTAGGGCGGCGAGCCGGCGGGACGGTGCTTGTGTCTGCGCTTATCGGATTCAGCGCTGCTTCTTC
>JBDRUN010000015.1 GCA_039801365.1 candidate division WOR-3 bacterium | reverse complement strand
CCGCAGATTGCCGGTGAGCGTAGCGAGTAGATGAGTGATGAGTGACGGGTTCGAGCCTACTCCGACACCGGGGTCGAAGCCAGAATCCAGGATTCCGACACCTGGTTTCAGGGGTCAACCGGCGATGATTGTCGCAATCGGTCTGCTGGCGCTTGGGACGGTGTTGTTCCTCGTGTTGAGCCGCAGGCCACGGCCGAGGTGCGGTCCGGAGTTGCCGTCGCCGGATTCGACGTTTTTTGGCGGAGACACGATGTATAAGGATGAGCTGCTGACTGGAATGCTGGTCCGGCTCGGCGTGCCGAAGGATATGGCGAACCGGGCTGAGGCCGCACTCGCCAAGACTGACTTTCCGTTCCGGCATCTGCGGCCGGGCGACTCAGTGACGCTTGCGTACCGAGGGCTTCAGCTTGTCAGCCTGACCTATCACAATGATATGGTCACGAGTTACGGAGTTGCGTTCGATTCGACCGGAGCCGTGGCGACAAAGTCCACCAAGCCGGTTGATACCGTGCGTGCGGTGGTGCACGGCTTGGTGAAAGTATCGTTCTGGAATTCGCTGCTGGCCCTGGGTGAGAAGCCGTGGCTGGCGATGAGCTTTACCGACATACTGCGTTACGACGTGGACTTCTTCACTGAGTCAAACGATGGTGACTCGTTTCAGGTCATCGTTGACAAGCTTCTGGTCGAGGGGCGGTTCTATCGGTACGGCCGAGTGCGTGCGGTGCACTATCGGGGCAAAACCGACAATACCTGGGGTTTCTTCTATGTGTTGCCGAGTGGGCACTGGGACTACTATAACGAGAAGGGGCAGTCACTGCGTAAGGCCATTCTGCGTTCGCCATTGGAGTTCAGCAAGGTCACGTCTCATTTCGGGATGCGGTTCCATCCCATCTATCGGGTCTATCGCCAGCACGCGGGGGTTGATTACGGCGCACCTTCGGGTACGCCGGTGTCGGCGATTGCTGATGGTTCGGTCACCTTTGCTGGCTGGCGTGGGGGGTACGGTAATCTGGTTGAGGTGCGCCACTCGGGTGGGCTGTCATCCCGCTACGGTCATCTTTCCGGGTTCGGACCCGGGGTTAGATCGGGCCGGACCGTGCGTCAGGGTCAGACAGTCGGCTACGTCGGTACGACCGGAGACGCGACCGGGCCGCACCTGCACTTCGAAATAAGGCAGGCAGGTAAACCAGTCAACCCCCTGAAGGTTATTCCACCTCGGGCCGAGCCGGTACCGGCAAAGTACATGGACGAGTTCAAGCAGGTCAGAGATGGATACATTGCGGAAATCCAGCAGGCGCTTGCGTCGGCTGTTCCGGACATGCTGTCCACTGACTCAGCCGCTGGTCGCTAAATTCCCAGTTCCAGCTCCGAGAACCAGGTGCGGCCCGGATTCGGATAGAAGTCAACCGTCTGGTAGTGTGTGTCGAGGATGTTTCTGACACCGAATCGGACGACTGTGTTCTGCAGGCCGATGCGCGGGCAGACTGCGGCCGCGGCGTCGAGCAGTGTGAATCCAGCCAGCGTGCGCGGTTCGGTTTCCGGGTACACCGGGTCGGAGAGTCGGTCGCTGGAATGCTCGACCCCGAGGTCGAGCCGGATGTCCAACGGTTGTAACCCGACTCTAGCCCAGAGCACGGTTCGCATGGTAAGGTCAGGTCGGTAGTACAGCCGCTTACCGTCAGACTTGGCTTGAGACCAGTTGAGATTTGCGTCAAGTCCAGCCAAGCCAAGGTCGAATTCAGCCTCAGCTTCGATGCCGGTGATAGTCGCAGCCGCCACATTTACCGGCCGATAGCGGAACGATGTGTCAGGCTGCCACTGGATGAGGTCGGTCAGGGTAGTGCGGTAGCCACCAAACCGGCACGCCAGTCCTTTCGCGGGCCGGCCGCTGAACCCGAGGTCAATGCCGGTGCCGAACTCTGGCCTCAGGTCCTTGTTGCCGTACGACCAGGCGTCCTCAGGCCAGTATAGGTCGTTGAGGCCGGGGGCCCGGAAAGAGCGGCCCAGGCCAGCGAAGATACTAAGCCAGTTGAGCACAGACCAGTTCAGAGTCAGCTTCGGGCTGAACACAGTTGTTGTCGCAGGCCTGGCGAGCGTGCTTGAGAACGGTGCCCCTTGCAGCGCCTCGAAGCGTGCTTGAGGTGTAGCATTGAACCGGCTGGCCTCGAACCGGACCTGAGTCCAACCGGCGATGTCCAGCCGCCCAGGCGTGCCGACGGTCGTGCTTCGCAGCCGGTGGTCGTCAAGTTCAAACCCGGTCATCACCAGTGCCCAGTCGGCCGGGTAGAAAGCAGCTTCGAGGTGAATGCCCATGTCCGCCAGGCAATGGGTGTCGCTAGTCGGAAACAGTGAATCTGGGTCGCGGTAGTTTTGCCACTGGTTGAGCCGGTAACCGGTGATGCCGGCGCGCAGCCATTCACCCGGCTGGAACTGGTAGCGGCCGATGAACAGGCCGCGAGTGTCATCGCGCCGGGCGTCGTCGCTCGGCAAGCGCCGCGAGCCTGGTACCCCGCGTGCGCTCGAAGCATACTCGGCAAAAAGGCTCGCACGGTGTGCGGCCGTTGAGTACAGTGCTTTGCCAAAGGCGTTGAGTGAACTGCGGTCGGCGTTAGTCATTGTTGCCGTGCCACCTGAGTCGTCGTTGTACGCAAAGCCGTTCTTAGTCTGCGACCAAGTGCTGCCGACCGCGTAGCCGAAGTGCCTTACCCGTTGCCCGTGTGTTACCTCGACGCGACGTTCGCCCAGCGCACCAACGCCGGCGCGTAGCCAGGCACCAAGGCCGGCCGGGTCTGGGGTCAGCAGATTTATCATTCCGCCGACCGGGCTCGTGCCGTAGAGCGAAGAGTTGCCGCCCCGGACGACCTCGATCCGGTCAGCAAGCGCGACCGGCAGGGTAGTCATGTCAAATGTGCCGTTCTGGGCCGAGTTTAGCCGGATGCCGTCAATTGCTACCAATACATGCTCGGCATTGGTGCCGCGCAGGGTCACGCTTGAGAAATTGACGTTGTCACGGCTGACTGCGGATACGGTACGGCGCAGGGCCGCGGCCAGGTCGGTGTTGCCGAAGCGGGTTGCCGACTCGCGTTCGACTATGGCTACCGGGCCGGACCGGCCAAGGGGTACCGGGGTGCGGAATGCGGTGACAGTTACGCCCTTCAGGCTGATGACCTCAGGCGTGAGGAAAACGGTGGTGTTGCGACTTGTTTTGGCAAGCGTTGCCGTGCGCGTCAGGTAACCGACGTGGAAAACCTCGACTGTAAGGGTGTCGGTCTCCAAGGTCAGTTCAAACCGGCCCTTATCGTCGGCATAAGCCGCAGTGCCGTCCTGCGCAACAATTGCTGCGTAGGGGACAGGCTGGCGGGTGCAGGCATCGAGGACTTGGCCTCGATATGTCACCGCACTCGCGTGCCCGAACGCAAGCGCGATACCGAGTGCGAGCCACTTAGTTGTCCACCCTTCTATTCTCTTGTTGCCGGGTGCCCTGTTTTTCTGTTTTCGGTCTGCTTCCCCCCGCTTGACCATTCGCCTGTCTGGCCACTTGGGTACTGTCTTCATCCGATTCTCCTTTCATCGCAGGCTGAATCAGCCATTTGCGGCGAAAAGGTCTCCTGGCTTATACCATCTTCTGCCGCCTTCCCGGCCCGAGGCCAGTGGCATGGCAGAAGCACGCGCGGTACTTACAGTGGGCGTGACCGCAGCCGATTTTCACGGCTTTCCCTGAGCCAGACGCGAAATTGGGTATCCGGCCTGGCTACCGTTCCAAGACGGTCTTCCGCCGCGTTTCTGCCTGGATACTAGCCGGATTCGTGACCAGGTCAAGAGCGCGAGAAACGGGAGACGACATGGCTTGCCAAGGAACCGCGGCAAAACCGAACAACTCGTGTTGAGACCGAACCGGCAGTAAGGAAGCGAGTCGGGTACTGGTTGGCGGAGGCAGACCTTGGCTTGCGACAGCAGGTATGCTGTTTCGTTGTGCAGCAAAGTTTTCGCGGGCCCGGAGCGTTCAGGTTCGGGATTCTTCTGGCGGCCGGGGCTTCAGCTTCTGCTCGTACCTCTCAAATAGCTCAAAGACTTTGTCAGCGATGTCTCTGGTTAGGACTTTATCCTTCACCCGGCGCATGCCGACCTTGGCCAGCCGGGCGGCTGCTTCTTTGCCCCTGTCGGCAAGGACATCGAAAAGCGTCCCTACCCACAGCCATACGTTCCGTCTTACGTCCGAGTCCAGATGCAGCTTGTCCAGCTTCTTGTCAACCTTAAGTGCAATCAGAACCTTGATGAACTCCCGCTGCTTCCAATAGTCTCCGTCCGCTCGGGCCGCAGCCAATTCCATCCTAGTCTCTGCTTTGGTCACCTTGAAAGGTCTGATACCCAGGGCGGCGATTTCCTGCGGACTCGGAATCCAGTCCAGTCGGCGTTCGCGATTCAACTGGTCATAGGCCTGCTGAGCAGCCGACGCCATCGCTTCCAGGGCCTTTTCTGTGACCCCGTGCTTTCGCGCCTTTGCTCTTATCCGGTTGAGCTTTGTCTGAATCGCGGCTGCGACTCCCCGCCGCGGCAATTCGGTCCTGCATTGAGGTACGAGTTTCCGTCCGCGTACAAGGGCAGCAAACACTTTCCTGCCGTAGTCGCAGGTTACCCGCTGAAGCGATAAAGGTACGGCTTTACCCAGCCCGACGAGCGCCCGGTGCAGACTGGCCTCCAGAACCTCGCTGTGGTATTGACGGGCAAACATCTTCTGCATCCGTAGCACACGCTGCGCCGGACTAAGTAGTACCGGCCTCTTGCCGACCGTTGGCATTGCTTGTCGGTTCGTCGTTTTCTTCTCATACTTGATAACGGCTGAGCTGGCGTCACTGGGTAGTTGCTGGGTAAGTCTGGTCAGGGCCGCTTCTGTTTCGGCGTCTGATACCACAGGCTGTGACGTGTATGAGTCCAGGATGTCGAGAAGGTCCGCAAACCGTGCCCGGCAGGCCCGCAGGTAGTCCGCAATCAAGGCCAGGGATGGAAAGGGTTGTATTCCTCTCTCCAGACGCGAAATCTGGTTGTGTGCGCCGGTACCATTTCTTCCCATCAACGTGGCGAGTTCTGTCTGGGTCAGCCCTGCCTTCTTTCTGATTCCGCGCAGGCGTTCGCCTAACTCTTTGGGAAAAGCAAGGGTAGTCCTGACCCGTTTCATGCGCGGACGTCCAGGGGAATGATACATCGCTGTCGCAGAAGAATCAACTGGCTGAAATCTGGTAACCACTTGAACAACAACGTGCTATATGCTGAAGTGTCACTTGGCATCCCAGCCGGGGAGCTGCTGCCCAGGTCGCTAGGCAATCAGCTTGAACGGCTGCTTTACCAGAAGCATTGGCTTCCAGTGGGGACGATGGTGTCGCATCCAGTCTTCCCGGAGCAGTCATCGCTAAACAGTCCCTCGCTTTCACTGGAGCTTCAGCTCTTGCTCTTCAGCGAGCTTCCTTTTGAGCCGGTACGGATGCTACGGGACATACTCTGACAACAGCGGACCGCTAGGCTGCTGCGTCGGCAGGCCGGTCTGCTCAGTCCTGGGCTGTGCTTGCTGCTCTCTTCAGTGTCCGGCGGTGGGCTGGCCCGGTGCCTTGCCTAACGCTTACTCAACCAGACGACCCGGCGGTCCATACTGCCCGGACCACGATGCAGACTGAAATCAGCCCAAGTATCGTCGGCAATCAGGCTGACGAGTCTTCGGGGAAAGCCGCCTGGCCAGCAGCACATTTGCCCGACGGACAATTTCAGAATACAAGCGCCCGATGCAAAGTCTGTTCCAAAGTAAGTTCTTCCCTTTTTCTCACCCAGTGCGGTTTTCTGCCCGCCGACGCATCCGGTGTTCTGAGGTGAGATGGGGTAGTAGCATCGGTGGTACTTGTCGCCTTGGTGGTGGCGGGCTTGACAGCGGGAGATGTTTCTCTATGCTCGAATCATGAAGGCGGTATTGGTGTTATTTGCCGTGGTCACAGCCGGCTATACCGGGCTGTACCACGTTGACCAGCCGGTGCCGGTTTCACTCGCACACGGCGAATACAACGTCGGGGTCCGGCTCTGGGGCAGTGGTGGCGCGCTGCTGCGGTTCGGTGTCGGTCTGTTCGACCGGCTGACGCTCGGCGCCTCATTCGGCGGCGACAGCCTGATCGGCTCGCACCAGCCTGCGTTTTATCCCCGGCCTGAGTTCTTTGCCCGAGGCGCAATCTTGGCCGAGCAGGGATACTTTCCTGACCTTGTTGTCGGGTTTGAGAGCCAGGGGTTTGACCATTTTCTCGATGATGAGTATGAGGTGTATCCCAAGGGCGGGTACGTCTGTCTGGGTAAGACAGTCGAGCCGACGAGGACGTACGTTGAAATCGGGGTGAACTACTGGCGCAGGGTCAGCGGGTTTGCCGTCGTCAACCAGCTTCTGCCCGGTGGGTTCGAGGTCATCGCCGAGTATGACCTTGCGGTCAACGACAGCCGCCTAGAACACCGGCGCGGGTATCTAAACCTGGGGTTGGGCTGGACGTTTAACGAGCAGGTGCGGTTCGGTATTGGGCTGCGCGATGTTCTGGGCAGCCGGTCGGATATGAAGCTGAACCGCGTCGTTGACATTTCGTTCCAGAACCGGTTCTAGTCAATTCTGCTCCGCATACTGCGTTCTCTGCCGTTGACCGGTGTCTACTCTGGATTTCTGGTCGTTGACACTTTTGGTTTGGCGGGTAGGCTGAAGTCAAGTGCTGCATCTGGAGGAATGTTATGGATGTGAAAGAGTTTCTGCGAGGTCTAGAGGCGTTCTGCGAACTGAGTGATGAAGAGTTGGAGCGACTGGTCAAGTTGGCGAAGCTGCGCCACGTCAAAGCCGGAGAAATGGTTGACATACAGGGGCAGCCGGCGGACAAGTTCTACATTCTTGTCAACGGCAGACTCGGCGTCGTACTTGACCTTGATTTCGGAGTGACCAAACGAAGCTACCTTGTGACGTCAATCGGACCGGGAGAGATGTTTGCTTGGTCCGGGATGGTGGGCAATCCTCACTACACCGCGAGCGGCAAAACCCTTGCCGATAGCACCGTCATCGAGTTTGACGCCAAGGAACTCGAGAAGGAGTTTGCCGAGGACCCGAAGCTGGGATTCGCAGTGATGCGAGGCGTGGCCAAGACGATAGCCTCCCGGCTTCGGCACATGCAGCTCCAGCTTGTTAGGGAGTACGCGCTACGCGAGTCAGAGGAGTAGAATCGGGCGCCGGTGAAGCGCGTCGGCAATGAGGCCATGCAGCGCTTCGTAGTGGCGATTGACGGACCGGCTGGATCGGGTAAGAGCACGACCGCGAACGAGTGTGCCCGCCGGCTGGGGTTTTACTACCTTGACACCGGCGCGATGTACCGGGCGATGACGCTCAAAGTGATTGAGGAGATGATGACAAGGAGCCAGGGAGACAAGGCCCGAGGTTCAGGGTTCAGGGCTGGAGGGCCACAGTCTGGGAATCTGATATCGAGTCGAGCACTTGCCCGGCTGCTGCGTTCCACCACCGTCGGAGTGCATTGGCGGCGCGACATGCTAGGTGTGACGCTGGACGGCCGGGATGTGACCCGAGACATTCGGGCACCGGAGGTGAGCGACCTTGTATCAGTTGTGTCGGCGGTTCCGGCGGTACGGCGGAAGATGGTTGCTGAACAACGCCGCATCGCCCGAGGTCGGCGTATTGTGTGCGAAGGTCGGGACATCGGGAGCGTTGTATTTCCGGACGCAGAGCTGAAGGTTTTCCTTGACTGCGACCTTTTGAGCCGTGCGGAGCGCAGGTTTGATGAGATGGTGGAGAAGGGGCTTGTGAGCGCAGAAGTCAGAATGCAGAACGCGGAACGCCGGGGTCAGAGACTGAAAACCAGAACCAGGACGTGTGAATTGAATGGAGTCCTGAAGAATCTGAAGACCAGGGATCGGATTGACTCGAGCCGCCAGATGTCGCCACTGGTGCGTGTGCCGGATGCCGTGCTCGTGGATACGACGATGCTCTCCATCGAGGAGCAGGTCAGAATCGTTTGTTGGCTGGTGCGGCAAAGGCTGGCCCAGAAGACATGTAAGGAGTGACTTGGCTTCGACGGCCATCGCTCAATCTCATCGGTTACGGTCAACTGGAAGGCGGTGGCGGAGATGGCGGCTGCGCTGGCAGGTGGCGTGGCTGGCGACCTATCCGCTGGCGAAGCTCTTGTTCCGGCTGCGGGTGTTCGGTCGGGAGGTGCTCGGCCCCGGGCCGCAGATACTGGCGTCAAATCATCTGTCGAATGTTGACCCGCTGATTGTCGGCTGGGCCGCGGCCAGGGAGCTGCATTTTCTGGCCAAAGAGGAGCTGTTCCGTGCTTCGCGACTGTTCGATTGGCTAATCAGGGCCTGGAACGCCTGGCCGGTCAGGAGAGGAGTGCCAGACCCGGCCGCGATAAGACACTGCACCGAGGTGCTCCAGCGAGGCCAAACGCTGGTGCTGTTTCCCGAAGGCACGCGAAGCCGGACCGGTGAGATGGCCGAGTTCAAGCCCGGGGTTGGAATGCTGGCAATCAACGCCATGGTGCCAGTCGTGCCGACACGAATATCAGGGCTGGACCAATCCTGGATTTCGTATCTCGCGGACAGGGATTTTGTAATCCGGGGATTCCGGCACAAGCCAGCACAGAATCCGTGGATTGAGGTGCGATTTGGCGAACCGGTGCACCCAGCCGATTTCCGTCGTTCGCGGGAGGGATACGTTGAGATGACGAGGGTGATTGAGGCTCGCGTGAGGGAACTTGTCAAATAGTGATTCGGACAAGGTCCGATGACTGCTAGGGACAGTGAGGTCCGGATGAGATGGAATAGAAAGCCGGGACCGTGTTAGTGAGAAAGGTTATGATTGCCAGGCCGACCGGGTTCTGCTCCGGAGTCGAGCGGGCCATCCGGATGGCCAAGCAGGGCAAGGAGCGGTACGGCCGAGTTTACACTCTTGGAGAGCTTGTGCACAATCCTCAGGTCCTGGCCGAGCTGGAGCAGGAGGGGATAAGGGCGGTCTTGCGGCCCGAAGATGCACGGGGCGGTGCGTTGGTTATAAGGGCACACGGCTGTCCTCCGCATTTGCTCAGACGATGCGAGCGGCTGGGGATAATGACGATTGACGCGACTTGCCAGTACGTGCGCAAGGTGCAGAACGTAGCCCGCAGGCTGGTGGAACAGGGCTATCTTGTTATTGTTGTTGGCGAGCGGGACCATCCAGAGGTACGTTCGATTCTCGGGTGCGGGGGCAGGGCGGCGAAGGTGTACTCTCCGCGAATGCGGTTCGTTACGTCCACAACTGGCCGTAGCTCGGGCCAATGTATCGGTGTCGTCGCTCAGACGACAATGTCGCCCCAGCGTCTTCAGGAGGCAGTTGCCAACCTCAGCCGGTTGCGCTATACTGAGCTTCGCGTTTTTGATACAATCTGCGGGGAAGTAATCTCCCGGCAGAAAGCGGCTGCGGCGATTGCCCGGTGCACCGAGCTGGTCATTGTAGTCGGTGGTCGAAACAGCGCAAACACGTCCCGGCTCGCCGAGATCGTAAAGGCCGCGGGAAAAGAGATGATTTTTGCCGAGCGCGCTATTGATGTGCCCAGGACGGCACTGCACGGACGGAGAAAAGTCGGGATAGTGGCCGGGTCGAGCACGCCGGCCTGGGTGGTGCGCGAGGTTGCGGAATTTGTCCGAAATCCATGAGTTCAGGAGGAACTGCTACGATGACTGACGAAAATCCTGCCGGCGTGCCGGCAGAACCAACCGGTCCGACGGTTGAACCGCGACCTACTAGCCGCGCAACCGGGGCCGAGACCAATGAAACGATGACCAGTATTTACGACTCGTCCTTCCCCAGTCTGAAGGTGGGCGAGATTGTAACCGGCCGGATAATCAAGAAGCTGCCCAACGCGGTGCTGGTTGACCTGGGCCTGAAGGCAGAGGGCATTCTGCCGCTAGATGAGTTCCGCAACCCGGACGAGGTCAAGGAAGGCCAGGAGGTCAAGGTTTGTCTTGAGGCGATTGAAGACGCCGACGGCTTTCCCGCAATTTCCAAGCGCAAGGCCGATTTTCAGCTCGCCTGGGAGCAGATAAAACAGAAGTCCGAGAGTTCTGAAGGAGTTCCGGCGACGATACTTCGAAGGGTAAAGGGAGGTCTGGCAGTTGAAGTTATGGGGCTGGACGCGTTCCTGCCCGGGTCGCAGGTTGACCTACGGCCGGTGCCCAACCTCGATGTACTCTTGGGTAAACAGGTCGAGGTGAAGATTATCTCGGTCAACTGGTTCAAGAAGAACATCGTAGTATCACGTCGTGTGTTGCTGGAGGAACGCCAGGAGCAGGCACGGCGTGAGCTTTTCGCCCGGATTGCAGTCGGCGACGTGGTTCAAGGGACGGTGAAGACGATAACCGACTTCGGTGCGTTTGTGGACATCGGCGGAGTTGATGCCTTGCTGCATATCTCCGATCTGGCGTGGAACAAGGTTGTTCACCCGAAGGAAGTTGTGAACGTCGGCGACGAAATCAAGGTTAAGGTGATCTCGGCGGATGAGAAGACCGGCCGTGTTACGGTGGGGCTGAAGCAGATGAGTCCGCACCCCTGGGAGCGGGTCGAGGAAAAATATCCAATCGGCACGCGAGTTAAGGGCCGGGTTACGACCCTAGCCGAGTACGGCGCTTTCGTCGAACTCGAAAAGGGTATCGAGGGGCTGATTCACATTTCGGAGATGTCTTGGACGAAGTCAATTCACCATCCATCCCAGATTCTCTCGGTGGACCAGGAGGTTGAGGCAGTCGTCCTCAACATCGACAAGGAAAACCGCCGGATATCGCTCGGCCTGAAACAGACAATGCCTGATCCCTGGTCGTTGATTGACGAGAAGTATCACGTTGGTCAGCGCGTCCAAGGTAGAGTCAAGGTGCTGAAGGACTTTGGTGCCTTCTGTGAAATCGAGGAAGGTATCGAAGGACTGATTCACAACGCCGACATGTCGTGGACCAGACGAGTCAAGCATCCGCGCGAGGAGCTGAAGAAGGGCCAGCGGGTTGACACGATCATTCTTGGCATTGACAAGGAGAATCGGCGCATAACGCTGGGATTGAAGCAGACCATGGAAGACCCGTTCTACAGAATAAGCAAGGAACTGGCCGAGGGCGATGTAGTGCGGGCCCGGATTGTCGACCTGCCCAAACCGGGTGTGGTTGTAAGCCTGCAGTATGGTGTCGAGGGTTTTGTGCCGCTGAGCCAGCTTGCCAGGGGCGGCAAGAAGGTTCGAGAGAATTACCAGATTGGTGAGGAGCTTGAGCTCAAAGTTTCAAGAATTGACCTTGCCCACCGTCGGATTACGCTGAGTGAGCGGGTTTTATCTGGGCAGGAGCCTGGGCCGGATGAAGCCGAGGAACTTGAGACCGAGCCGGAGGAACTACGTGAGGAGCCGACCGACCGGTTCACACTCGAGGACCATCTGCGCGGCCAGGACCATGACGAGGAGTGGCCAGAGGCTTGACGCCTTACGCCTTGCGTGGCACTCGGCGGTCGAGTTTATCGTCTAGGTCAGCAGGGGTGGAGGTTGGGGCTCGCGCGAACGTCCTTACCGCCGGCTGTCGTCTCAACCAGGCGGAGAGCGATGCGCTGCGGGCCAGGCTGATTCAGCTTGGGTTCGGGCTTGTCGGTGATGTCCGAACGGCGGATTTCTGCTTCGTGAATACCTGTACCGTGACCGCGGCGGCTGACCGTTCCTCGATTCAGCTCATCCGGCGTGCGTGCCAACCTGTCCCCAGACCCAGGGTTGTCGTGCTTGGATGTCTGGCGGAACGGGCACCGGCCAGGGTATGGTCGATTCCCGGTGTTGCAGAGGTTTGGGACAATGCGAGAAAACAGGCCGAGATTGCTTGCGTTTGCCCGGAGCCTCGGCGTAGCCGGGCGTTTCTCAAAGTCCAAGACGGGTGCAACCGAGAGTGCGGCTACTGCGTCGTCGGTCGGTTGCGCGGCCGGCCGGTTTCGGTACCAACCAAGGTCGTCTGTCACCAGTTTGAACAGCTTTTGGCGAGAGGTTTCCAGGAAGTGGTATTGACCGGTCTGAATCTTGGTCTATATCAGGATGACGACGGCACGGACTTGGCCGGGCTTGTACGAATGATGTTCGTCCAGGCAGGCCGCCGACCGGTCCGGATTCGACTCGGCTCGCTGGAGCCGGATACAGTGAGCCGGGCAATCTTGGACTTAGTCAGTGATCAGCGGATGGCACCACATTTTCATCTGGCACTTCAGTCTGGTGATGACGGAGTGCTTGCCCGTATGGAAAGGCGTTATGACAGCCAGGCATTTGCCGCACTGGTCGCCGAACTCAGGCGGGTCCGGCCAGATGCGAACATCGGGTTCGATGTCATCGTTGGATTGCCGGCCGAGAGCGAGGTCTCATTCAGTCGAACTGTGGCCCTTATTGACCGGCTTGCACCTGGGTATCTGCATGTCTTCTCATACTCGGCCCGGCCTGGAACCCCGGCGGCAGGGATGGCGGACGTGCCGGCTGCAGGCGAGCGCAGAGCAAGGGCAAGGCTGCTGCGTGAGCGCTCGGTTCGGTTCAGGCAGGAGTACAGCAGCCGGTTTGTCGGTACTGTGCGGAGTGCGGTTGTGGAATCGTGCGCCACGGCGTTGACCGACAACTACCTGAGGGTGGCATTGGACCCCTTGAGCGCAACTGAGCCGCGCAGGATGGTTGATATGATGATTGTGTTGGAATCTGGCCGCCTGGTCGGCCAGCCGGTGACCGGGCGGCCGAGCCACGACTGCGCCGGCGCGGTCGGATACTCAAAGACTAACACTGTCAAGGAGGTGGCATGACGCCGCGAATATTTTTCGTCGGACTGGGACTTGCTTTGATTATGTCGCTCGGAGCCAAGGAGTACAAGGTTGGCTACATTGATTCAGATGCAATTATCTCAAAGTACGAGGCGGCGAAGGAGGCAAAAAAGGAGCTGGAAAGTGAAATCGCCAAGTTTCGCGCCCAGGCCGACTCGCTGCGAGCTGATTACGAGCGGGCTCAGGAGGAGTACGAGTCTCAGGAGCTGACGCTCTCGGAAGATGGCAAGCGGGCGAAACAGGCCGAGGTCCAGCAGCGCAAGAGCCGGTATGATGCCTTCGTTGACCAGGTGTACCGCGACGGCGGTAAGATTGACCAGAAGAACGACGAGCTGATTGCGCCAATCGTCGAGAAAATAAATGCGGTTGTCAGCAAGATTGCCGAGGAAGAAGGTTACTCCCTTGTACTCGATGCCGCCAAGATCGAAGTTGTGTATGCTCAGCCCGGACTTGACCTGACCGATGAGGTGGTAGCAGAGCTGAATCGTGAGTATGCACCGGTCGGACCGGCCGGGACGAGAAAGTCCGTTTATGCGGTAATGCCGATATACGAGACGAACGACGAAGCACGGCAGGACCGGATCGGTTCGCAGACCAGGCAGTTTTGCTACGACCTGGTGCGGTCCCAGCCGAACACTGAGATGGTCGGAAACCAGAAGGCAGACGAACTGGTTCAGGCACGCGGGTTTGCCGGGCGGCAGATCGGTCAGACCGAGGCGCTGGATGTTGCCCGGGCCTTAGACGCCGACTATGCGGTTTTCGGTGATTGCGCGAAGCAGGATCGAAAGATATCGTTTAGTCTGACAATTATTGACGTCCGTCTTGGTACCGTGGTGCGTACCGAAACTGGAGAGACGAACCGGATTGAGGACTTGAGGGTTCAGGTTGCCAGGGCTGTTCAGGTTCTGATGACGAGCGTACAGAAACCATAATGATGTGTTATGCCCTGAGCGCTATGCGATACGTGAGGACGGTGTCCGGAATCCGAGACTGTCACGCAAGCCCCAACCTTGATGTCGAGTCGATAGCCGGGCCGGAATCGAGGCGTCAAGTAACTCATTCCCGACGCTGAGCGCCGGCCGAGACGTATGCGATGCAACTCCTCCCTGATGGTCGGGATTGACCCGAGCGCACGGATAGGGGCTGGTGCTTTTGTTGGACCGGACGTCTCTGTTGGGCCAGACGCGGTCATCGGCGAGAATGCAGTGATTGTCGGCCATGCACGGCTTGGTGCTCGCGTCCGGGTCGGACCAGGTACGGTAATCGGCGCTGCAGGTTTCGGGTACGAGTTCGTTGACGGTAAGTATCATCACCTGCCCCACACGGGGGGTGTGATTGTCGAGGATGACGTCGAAATTGGAGCGAACTGCACTGTTTGCCGAGCCAAGCATGGGCGGGAAACGAGAATCGGCCAAGGAACCAAGATTGATAGTCAGGTCCATATCGCGCACAACGTCCGGATTGGCAAACACTGCGTGATTGCAGCGCAGACCGGGATTGCCGGTAGCGTGATCATTGGCGACTACGTGATGATCGGTGGTCAGGTTGGAGTGAAGGACCACGTCCGCATCGGCGATAACGCAGTCATTCTTGCGCGTGCCGCAGTGTTCCGCTCGGTGCCGCCGGGTGCGTGCTACTCGGGAATTCCGGCCCGACATCACGATCAAACGAAGCGTTTCTGGGCAGGACTGTGGAGGCGATTCGGGAAAGAGGAATCGGACGCTGGAGCAGTGAAGCGGTGAGCGGCGAGACATTGAAGTACTGCGGTGCGACCATCGCGCGGCCGGTGACTCGGTGCGGGGTAGACCGTAGTGGTCGGCCGGCACAGGTGACGCTGCGACCGGCCGGACCAGGTTCAGGGATTTGGTTTGTTCGCAATACCGCATCCAGAACCCGGGCCTGGCCTGTGTCGGTCCGGCATCGGGCCGAAGCAGGCTGGCAACCTTGTGACTGGACTCAGGCGGTGCGGGCTACAGTCGGGAACGCTGTGACACGCGGATACGAGACATGTCTAGGTCAGGGTATCAGGACAGTCCGGATGGTTGAGCATCTACTTGCTGCCTGCTACGGGCTGGGAGTGACCGATCTTCTGGTTGAGACTTCAGGGTCGCGGTTGCCTTTGCTTGACGGTAGCGCACAGCCGTACGTGACAGCTATGATGCAGGCCGGGATGGTGCGTTATCAGGTCGGACCGAGGACAGCGCATCTCAGGCGGCCGTTACTCGTGCAGAGTGGTACGCGATTCATTGCAGCCTTTCCCGCGAGTCGATTGACCATCAACTGCTTTGTACAACTACCTAGAATCGGGCCTCAGTACGTTAGCTTTGTAGAAACCGCGGGTGCCTTTGTCCGCGATATTGCGCGGGCTCGCACGTTTGGCTGGGTCGACTTGCCCTCGGCGCGGCAACGTCTCGGCCTGCGCTTCGGACTGAGGAAGGTCACCGGCCGCGGGCAGCACGGCGCGTTCGTATATCCGGCACGGTGGCGGCTGACGTGCGAGCCGTGCCGACACAAGGTACTGGACCTTGTCGGTGACTTGGCGCTGCTTGGCCGGCCGGTAGGAGCGGAGCTTTTCGCGTTTCGGCCCGGACATGACATAAATCTCGAATTCGTGCGGAAACTAGAAAGGGCACTGAAGGAATGATGCAAGATGCGGAACGACAGATAGCGAACCGTAGACTGGAGCATACCGAGAGGAGCCAGGGATGATAATGGGCATTGACGAGATCAAACGACTGCTGCCACACCGCGAACCTTTTCTTTTCGTTGACGGTGTTACCAGACTTGATCCAGGCCGGATTGAGGCATACCGTGAACTCAGGCCAGAAGAGTTCTTCTTTTCAGGGCACTTCCCGGGCAATCCGGTGTTTCCCGGTGTGCTGATGGTGGAGGCCATTGCTCAGGCCGGGATTCTCTTGGTTCTCGTCCAACAGGAGGAGCGCAAGGGCCGCAACACCCTGTTCGCCAGCATCGAACGGGCGAGGTTCAGGCGAATAGTGAAACCTGGTGAGCGCCTGGTCCTAACGGCAGAGCTGGTTGGCGGCAAAGCAGGCCTGTACAAGCTCCAAGGTACTGCCTCGGTTGACGGCGAGCTGGCATGCGAGGCAACAGTGATGGGCGTGCTCAGAGGCTGAGCCGAACTACGCGAGCACGCTAGGTGAGAACGGAGCGGCCGCGACTCGCTACTGCTGCGCAGCAGGATTCAGACCCTGATGCCCTGCCAGCGCCACGGGTGCATCCGAGTGCCGTTGTCGCACCCGAGGTACAACTGGGCGCCGGGTCGGAGGTTGGGCCATTCTGTCGGCTTGAGGGCAGGGTGCGCGTCGGTATGCGATGCCGGTTCGGAACCGGAGCGGTCATTGGTTCGGCACCAATGGACCGGAACTATCGCGGGGAGGATACCGCGGTTGTCATCGGTTCGGACAATGTGTTCTGCGAGTACGTAACCGCAAACCGGGCGACCGGTGACGGTAAGATGACGATCATCGGAGACAGCAACCTGGTGATGGCATATGTGCATATTGGACACAACTGTCGTATCGGGAGCGGTTGCATCATTACCAACGGCGTGCAACTTGCCGGTCATGTCGAGGTCGGAGATCGGGCAAACATCGGCGGGCTCACTGGTATCCATCAGTTTTGTCGCGTCGGCGAGCTGGCGATGGTCGGTGCCTGTTCCTATGTGAACAAGGACGTGCCGCCGTTTGTGGTCGCAGCCGGTAACCCGTGCCGGGTCAGAGGCCTGAACCTTCGCGGCATGGAGCGGGCCGGTGTGCCGAGGGAGGCTGTGCTGTTGTTGAAGCAGGTCTACCGGCTCGTCTACCGTTCAGGTCTGAACCTGGCTCAGGCCGTCGCACAGATTGAGGCTGAAATTCTGCCCAGTGCGCAGCCGGGCTGTGGGCTGGAACAAATAGGAAGTTTCCTTGAGTTCGCTCAGACCACGAGACGAGGTCTGGAACTCCGAACCGGCGACGACAGCGAGACAGTGGGTAGTGAATGACATACAGTGAGGCTCTTCGCTTTCTTGACAGTCTGGTGAACTACGAGAAGCAAGCGAAACCGAGAAACCGGTTCAAGCTCGACAATATCCGCAGGCTGCTCGCGCTGGCCGGAAACCCGCAGGCCCAACTCAAGAACGTGGTTCTTGTGGGCGGAACTAAAGGCAAGGGTTCGGTCTGCTACATGCTCGAATCAGCGCTGAGGGCGTGCGGGCTTCGCACGGGACTGTTCGTCTCGCCGCACGTCAGCACGGTCAGGGAGAGGATCCAGTTGGACGGTGAGTATCTCTCGAAACGTGCTTTCGCCGCCTTGGCCGAACGTTTTCGGCCACTTGTTCGCCAGCAGCCAGTGAGTTACTTCGAACTGATAACAGCAATGGCGTTTGAGCTGTTTGCCCGTAAGCAGCCGGACTGGACCGTGATCGAGGTCGGACTTGGGGGTAGGCTGGACGCAACGAATCTCTGCAAACCTACGGTTTCGGTAATCACCCGTATCGGGCTTGACCATGTGGCGGTGCTCGGCAGAACTGTGCGTAAGATAGCGCGCGAAAAGGCGGGTATCATGCGGGTTGGCCGGCCGGTTGTCATCGGAATGCAGGTGCCCGAAGCCAAGGCAGAACTCTCGCACCAGGCGTACCGAATAGGCGCAGAACTGGTGCCAGCCACTGACCGGGTCCGAGTCTGGAACGTTGAGGCAGTATCAGTGCAGAAGGCTAAGGTACCCGGGGCTCAGGGCCTAGGTGGTGGAGTTGCTTTTTCCGTCTTGTCTGAGCTCGGCGCAGGGAGGATAGAGCTACCGCTGCTTGGGCAGCACCAAGTGGAGAACTGCGCAACCGTACTCGGTGTGCTTGGGCTGTTGGCCCGCGAGGACTGCCGGATTAGGCTTGATAGCGTGAAGCAGGGACTTGCCAAGGTGAGTATCCCAGCTCGATGCCAAGTTGTATCACAAGAGCCACTCGTAGTCTTGGATTCGTGCCACAATCCTGATTCCGGACGTGCCCTGGCTGAAGCAATTGAGATGCACCTTGGCACAAAGGTTATCCTCGTTTACGGTTCCCTTTCCGGCAAACTCATCACTGCGACGGTCGCGCCGCTCGTACCGAAGGTTGAGATTGTGATACTCGTAGAGCCCGCTTCGCCGCGGGCTGAGAAGATTTCGCATTTGAAACGCATCTTCACCCGGCTTGGGATTCGGCACGTTGCGGCCGGTAGCGTGAGAACTGGACTGGCTGAGGCGCTGCGTCTTGCCGCAGACAAAACCCCTGTTGTGGTAGCCGGTTCGTTCTATGTTGCAGGCGAGGCGCTTCAGGAACTAGGCAAGAAGCAGAAACAGACAGTGCTAGTGGCTGACAAAGGTAAGTAAGTTATGTCTTTCTATGATGTTACTGTGCTGACCCAAGACAGTTGTCTTGCTGCCTATTGCTAGGTGTAATCAAGCTTTGCTTCTTTCGTCTCGGGCCGAATCGAGACAGTGTAGAAGATGGTCTAAGTAGTCAGTCCTGAACGAGTAACAGTAAGGCAAACGAACGGAGTCGTCCGGTAAGAATGAGAACGTATGGATACTGATAACAGTGTGGACCCGGTGGTACAATACTCCGGTAAGGCAAACGAGGCACGGAAGGGGCCAGTTGCAGAGCTGGTCGAGAGGTGTGCGGCGCTGGAGCAGGAGTGTGCCGAGCACAAGGACCGGTATATACGTTCGCTTGCTGACTTTGATAACTACCGGCGGCGTGTGCAGCGGGATTTCGAAGTCGTACGGCACGCTGCCATCGAGGCCATAATGGCAGACCTGCTGCCAGTGCTGGACAATTTTGACCGAGCATTGGCGACGCTGCGGTCTGGACTGGACACCGGCATACAATCAGCGGACGATGATACGCAGGCGGATAGTCAGAGATGTCAGGCGAGCAACGGAGGTGCAACGGGTGTTGACGTCGGGCATGCGCCGACGCCCGGGGGAGCGGCCTCGGAGTGGACTTCCTTGCTGGGGAGGATACGCGAGGGCATTTCGCTTATAAGAAGGCAGATGTATGACGTACTGGGCCGGCACGGGCTTGAGGAGTACAGCTGCCTCGGCGAAGAGTTTGACCCCAGGCGAGCCGAGGCGGTGAGTTTTGTCCATACCGATGACCACAAACCTGACACTGTGGTTGAGGAGCATTGTCGAGGCTACAGTTGCCGCGGTAAGGTAATAAGGCCGGCCAAGGTGGTAGTTGCGAAGCAGACCGGTAAAAGTGACGAAAGGACGAAGTAAGCAGCTAGGATTAAGGCAGTGAGTAAAGGACAAGGTCAGATGTATACTCGGCCATGACTTGGTATACTAACTTTGGTTCATTATACCGATTCTGTTATCTGAGGTTAGCTTTGTTCTGGGTACTTTATCCTGCACTGTTTGTATAAGGAGGTTTGATATGGCAAAGGTAGTTGGCATAGACTTGGGCACGACGTTTTCGTGCGTAGCGGTTATGGAGCGGGGCCAGCCAGTCGTTATCCCGAACCCAGAGGGCGGCAGGATAACGCCTTCGGTTGTGGCACTGGGTAAAGAACGGCTTGTTGGCACGTTGGCGAGAAGGCAGGCAGTAATCAACCCTGAGACGACGATATATTCGATCAAACGCTTCATGGGCCGACGCTACACCGAGGTTGGCGAGGAAATAAAGCGAGTGCCATTCAAGGTTGTGCCGGCTGAGAATGGCGATGCCTGGGTTGAGGTCGGCGGGCAGAAGTATTCTCCGCCTGAGGTGTCAGCGATGGTGCTCCAGTATCTAAAGAAAGCGGCTGAAGCGTACTTGGGAGAAGCCGTTACCAAGGCGGTCATCACGGTGCCGGCGTACTTCAATGATTCTCAGCGTCAGGCGACCAAGGACGCAGGTAAGATTGCGGGTCTTGAGGTATTGCGTATCATCAACGAGCCAACCGCGGCGTCATTGGCCTACGGCTTGGACAAGAAGAAGGCCGAGAAAATCGCAGTTTACGACTTGGGCGGTGGAACCTTCGACATCTCAATACTTGAAATCGGCGAGGGTGTGTTTGAGGTGAAGAGCACGAATGGTGACACGCATCTCGGTGGCGACGACTTTGACCAGCGCGTGATGGACTGGATTATCGAGGAGTTCAAACGGGAAAACGGCATTGACCTCGCCAAGGACAAGACTGCACTTCAGCGTATACGGGAGGCGGCAGAGAAGGCAAAGTGCGAGCTTTCGACTTCGATGGAGACTTCGATAAGCCTGCCGTTCATTTGTGCGGACGAGAAGAAGGGGCCGTTGCACATTGATATGAAGTTGACGCGGTCCAAGCTGGAGTTTCTGGTTGCGGACCTGATTGATCGTACTTTTGAACCGGTGAAACAAGCGCTCACCGACGCACGACTTACCCCGCGCGATATTGATGAAGTTATTCTTGTCGGTGGTCAGACCCGGATGCCCAAAGTGCAAGCACTGGTACGGGAATTCTTCGGCAAAGAGCCGCACAAGGGTATCAATCCGGATGAGGTAGTGGCAATCGGCGCGGCGATTCAGGGCGCAGTACTTGCGGGTGAGGTTAAGGACATTGTGCTGCTTGATGTGACGCCTCTTTCACTGGGCATCGAGACCCTGGGCGGGGTGATGACACGGATCATCGAGCGCAATACCACGATTCCAACCCGCAAGACTCAGACTTTCACTACGGCAGAAGACAATCAGCCGGCGGTTACGGTACACGTGCTGCAGGGCGAGCGCGAGATGGCAGCCGACAACCGTACCCTTGGCCGGTTCGAACTCTCGGGTATTCCGCCCGCGCCCCGAGGGATCCCACAGATTGACGTTACGTTCGACATTGACGCGGACGGAATTTTGCACGTCACAGCCAAGGATAAGGCCACCGGCAAGGAGCAAAGCATCCGAATAACCGCTTCCTCCGGTCTGTCTAAGGAGGAAGTCGAACGTAAAGTCAGTGAGGCACAGGCCCATGCAGCCGAAGACCGACGCAAGCGTGAGTTGGTTGACAGCCGCAATCGGGCGGATACTCTTATTTACCAGACCGAACGGACGCTGAAGGATTTTGGCACCCGGGTGGCGGCGGACGAAAAGAAAAAGATAGACGAGGCGATTGCGGCGCTCAAGACTGCGATGAAGGGCGACGATAAGGCGGCGATTGATTCAGCAATCGAGGAACTCCAGAAGGTCAGTTACAAGCTGGCTGAAGAGATGTACCGCCAGCAGCAGGCCGAAACCCAAGCGAAGTCCGGTGGTGCGAAAGAGAAGGACAAGCCCGAATCGGGCAAGACGGTTGATGCCGACTATCAGGTCATTGACGACGAGGAGAAGAAGTAACGAAACGACCGGCACTACGTGCTACGCTCTGCGCTGGGTTTTGCGCCCGGTGGGAAGTGGTGCACGAAGCGCAGAGTACTTTTGCGGAGGTGTAGTATCACCTAATGCCTCAGACGAAGCGCGACTACTATGAAGTTATTGGAGTACCGCGCAACGCTACGCTCGAGGAAATAAAGTCCGCCTACCGCAGGCTAGCCAAGCAGTATCACCCGGACCAGAATCCGGGCAATCGGGCTGAGGCCGAGGAGAAGTTCAAGGAGCTTTCTGAGGCGTATGAGGTTCTGGCGGACGAGAACAAGCGTCGTCTCTACGATCAGTACGGCCACGAGGGTGTGTCGCGTCAGTTTGGGCCGGGCGGATTCGACTTCCGCCGCGATTTTACACATACGGAAGACATCAGCGACATATTTGGCGATCTGTTACGCGGATTTGGCGGGGGATTCACCTCGGGCGGGTTATTTGACGTCTTATTCGGTGGACAAACAGAGGGTTCTGCTCGGGGACGACGTGGTGGAGATATAAGAATTAGACTCAAGCTCACGCTTGAGGAGATTGCCGAGGGTGTAGTACGGGAGGTTACCTTCTCCCGGTACGAGGCGTGTGAGGAGTGTGGAGGCCGCGGCGGGACCGGGCAGGAAGTTTGTCCGACCTGTCGGGGACAGGGACGAGTACAACGACGCACGAGTTCGATCTTTGGCCAGTTCGTGCAAGTCTCGTCCTGTCCGGCCTGCGGTGGACAGGGTACGCGGGTCAGAGAAACATGCAGGAAGTGTGAAGGAGAAGGAAGGGTACGGCGGCAGCGGACGTTGAAGGTCAGGGTTCCGGCCGGTGTATCCTCAGGCAACTACATTCCGCTCCGCAACGAAGGCCACTATGGTCCGGCCGGTACGGGGGATGTTCTAATTGAGGTAGAGGAGAAGGAACATCCGTTGTTCTTGCGTCGGGGAGACGACATTATCGTGGAGTTACCGGTCACTCCAGCGCAAGCGGTTCTGGGCGCGAAGCTGACAGTGCCGACTCTTGGAGGTGAAAAAGTCATTACCCTGCCGGCTGGGACTGAGTCGGGCGCGCTGCTGCGGTTGCGCGGGGCGGGCGTTAAGCGACTGGATGGTGGCCGAGGTGATGAGCTAGTCCGGGTTGTACTGCAGGTTCCGACTCGACTGTCAGCAGAAGAAAGGAAGCTGTGGAAGGCGCTGGCCGACAGCGAGAACAGGGATTCACTTGTCCCGAGGAAGCCGAGGCAATGAGCAGCGGACAAGGACACAAGGAGCGCTCAAGACTCAGAGCTTCGGGGGGTGAAGAAAGTAAGGGAGCAGCCTTTTTCTTGCTCGACCAGGAGCCGGGACCGGACCAGGTCGCGGTGATAACCGGCAATGAGGCGCGACATCTGTGCCGGGTGCTACGCCTCCAGTCTGGCGATCGCGTATTTGCCACCGACGGAAAGGGAGTCGAGTACGAGCTTGAGCTTGTGTCGGTGCGGCCGGATAAAGCTGTCGGGAGGGTGCTCATGACTCGGGTCCGGCCGCGTGAGCCGGCCCGCCGACTTGTTCTGGCGCAGAGTATTATCAAACCGGACCGGATGGCGGAGCTGGTGCAAAGTGCTACCCAGCTCGGAGTGTCAGAGATTATACCTTTCGGCAGCGCGCGCACGGTAGCGAGTTTGAAGCCGACAAGGCTCGAGCATCTACGACGAAAGGTACGCGAGGCGGTAAAGTGCTCGGGCCGGACAGTCGTGCCGATGCTGGCCGAGCCGCTGGAACTGTCCGAGTTGCTGGGTCGGGTCAGCGAGTTCGATGCGGCGGTCGTGGCGTACGAGGAGGAAGAACACACCCAACTCGCAGATGTGCTTGATCCTGGGGCGGAGTCGGTATTGCTCCTTGTCGGACCGGAAGGTGGTTTTGAGCGTGCCGAAGTCCTACGGATGAAAGCGGCCGGAATTCGCAGTTTCAGCCTCGGTCCGAGAAGACTGCGGGCTGAGACGGCGGCAAGCGCAGCCGTGGTTCTGGCGCTATCGCTGTTGGGCGAGCTTGCAGTTGATGGACGCAGAGCCGGAGGGCCAAAGGTGTTGGAGTCCGGAGCGTAGAATCTAGGAGTTCGATGGAACCTAGGACCCTTTCAGAGGAAAGGAGGTGTTAGCGAGAGATGGCAGGTATCGTCGTCAAGGAAGGTGAGTCGTATGAGAGCTTCATGCGCCGGTTCCGCCGGGCCTGCGAGAAGGCCGGCATCCTTCGGGACGTGAAGCGACGCGAGTACTATGAAAAGCCGAGTGTTCGTCGGAAGCGCAAGGCAGCCGAGGCACGCAGGCGCAATTGGCGTAGACAGCAGTCGGACTGGCGCTGAGCGCAAGAGGGTAGGCAGGCCGCAGATGAATGCCGGACAGACCGACGGCTTCCAGTCTATGGCGAGAAGTTTGAAGCTATCGGCCTCCAGCGTCAGCCGGGGATTTAGTCAGGAGCTGAGTTGTCGAAGCAAGCCTTGGAGCTCTTAGAGTTTCCGCGGGTGTGCGAGATCATCGCCAGCTACTGCCGCACACCAATGGGAAAGGAACGGGCGTTGGCCATGGTCCCTCAGGCTTCGGCCGAAATTGTCAAGGCCGAACTTGATCGCGTGACCGAGCTTGTGGCATTGGAGGACGAGCCGGATATTGGCAGTGTGCCGGACATTCGTTCGTGTTTGAGGCGTGCCGTTCAGGAAGGCATCCTTGCTGGCCCTGAGCTGTTGGCCGTGCGGTGTGCGTGTGCTGGTGTCCGCAGGAGCCGTCAATTCTTTAGCCAGCGACGGGAAAGAGCTCCCCGGGTCTGGCACGTCGCGCGTAGGCTCGTAGAGCAGCCTGAGCTGGAACTGACGCTAGACCGTGTTCTGGACGACGCTGGTTTGGTTCGCGATTCGGCCACGCCGGTGCTGGACAAGACCCGAAGGGAGTTGCGACGTCGGCGCAATCGGCTGGTGGATCGGATGGAGAAGATGGTTGCTGAGCACCCGGAGTGGTTCGCGGACCGGCCGACGGTGCGGCGAGACCGGTTCGTCCTGCCGGTTCGCCTTGAGGCACGCGAGCAGGTTGGTGGCGTCATCCATGAGAGCTCGGCCAGTGGCCATACACTTTTCGTGGAGCCGCTTGAAACGGTTGCAGATCAGAACGAGCTTGCCGAGCTACGCGGGGTCGAGGCTGACGAAGTGGCGCGAGTGTTTAGGAACTTGTCCGGTCTGGTGGCGAGACACGCGGCCGATCTGCAGATCAGCATTGACACAGTCGGCGAGCTGGACCTGCTGTTGGCGAAACGGAGGTTCGCGCTGGAGTTCAACTGCTGCAGACCCGAAATCTCCAACGGCTGTCGTATCGAGCTGGTGGGGGCTAGACATCCGCTACTGGCAAGGCGGAAGCGGGATGTGGTGCCGCTCAATTTTCGGGTGCCGGATGGCAAACATGTGGTACTTGTTTCAGGGCCGAATGCGGGCGGCAAGACGGTTGTCATCAAAACGCTTGGTCTGCTCTGCCTTATGCTTGCTTGCGGTCTCTACTTGCCCGCTGAAGCCGGAACCAGTCTGCCCCTGTTTGAGAAGGTGTTCGTCGACATCGGAGATGAGCAATCGCTTGATGCGGACCTGTCGTCGTTTACCGGCCACTTGGTCCGGTTGAAGCACATTCTCGAACACGCTGACACCCGTAGCCTCGTGCTTTTGGATGAGATTGGGGCTTCGACCGCACCGGAAGAAGGGGTAGCGTTGGCGGTGGCGGTGCTTGAGGCGTTACGCGACCGCGGGGTACTAACGGTAGCGACTACTCACCTAGGTGCGCTGAAGATGTTCGTGCAGGACGAACCAGGTATGGTCAATGCGGCCATGGGATTCCGGGACGGCCGGCCGACATATCGGCTGACATTCGGCTTTCCAGGCGAATCAAGTGCGCTCGAGATTGCGGCCCGAGTCGGGCTCGGCGAGGAGTTGATTCGCAGGGCCGAGTCGAGACTTGGTCGCGAGTGGCTTGACCTTGGAGCGAAGCTCCGCGTTCTGAACCAGGAACTCGAGAAAGCATTGGTCGCACGGCGCGAGGCCGAGGCGGTCCGTCTGGAAGGAGAACGGCTCAGGACTACGTACGAGGCAAGATTGGATGAGCTCGAACAGCGGGTTCGAACTGAGCAGGAGCGCTTGCAGCACGAGCGGAAGGATGTACTGATCCGCACTCGGCGCGAGATAGAGAATCTGGTACGAGAAATAAGGGAAACCCAGGCTCGGCATGACGTGGTGGTTAAGGCTAAGCGTTTTGTCGAGGACGAGCTGAGGAAAACTGACGTGACTGGCACAAAGTCTCAGGGTTCAGCGTCCGAGGTTCGAGAGCCAAACATAGGGCCGAGATTTGCGGTCGGGGATGCAGTCGAATCCAAGTCGCTTCGGTGTCGCGGGACGGTCGCTCAAGTCACTGGTGAGGCAGTGACAGTTGTGCTTGGTAACATCAGAATGCAGTTGCCGGTCTCGGACCTTGTCGCAGTTGGGGCGTCGGCCGATTCCGCGCCGGGGGTAGTGCAGGCAGCAGAACCTTTTCACTTTGAACCGAGGCTCAGTGTCCGCGGTATGCCCAAGGACGAGGCTGAAGAGGCTGTAAGCCGCTTCTTGGATGATGCAGTATGTTTGGGAACTAAACAGGTCGTGGTGGTACACGGCAAGGGAATGGGCGTGTTGCAGAAGATGTTGTGGCGACGCCTGCGTGATGACCCGCGAGTGCGTGGATTTCGGTTCGGTGAGCCGTCTGAGGGCGGAACCGGAGCTACGGTCGTGTTGCTTGGGGACGACGCATCCGGTGACGCGAAGTTGAGTGTTGCCACGTCGCCTGGGCAAAAGCGAGCGAACCGGCGTAAGCGAGGTTAGGAACTAGGATGATAAAGCCTGAAACTGTTGAACGCGTGCGAGCCGAAACCGATATTGTGGAGCTTATTGGTTCCTATCTGCCTTTGAAAAGGGTTGGCCGTAACTTCCGTGGGCTCTGTCCATTTCATCCAGACCGCAGTCCCTCGTTCTATGTCAGCCCGGACCGCCAGACCTATCATTGTTTCGGGTGTGGAGCCGGCGGTAATGCAGTCGGGTTCGTGATGGCACATGAGAAACTGGCTTTTCCAGAAGCGGTGAGGTTCTTGGCAAACCGCCTTGGCATTGAGGTTGTTGAGGAGGCGGCAGGTCCGAACCGGCCGATGTATGAAATCTGCGAGCAGGTCACGCAGTATTTTGAGCGACAGCTCGCAACGTCCGAGCGTGCTATGGCCTACGTGGAACGCCGAGGTCTCACACCTGGTACGGTCAAGCGATTCCGGCTCGGCTTCGCGCCAGCCGGCAACCGGCTGCGTGGGGAGGCACGCCGGAGGTCCTGGCCTGAGGAAGGGCTTCTGCGGGCCGGGCTGCTGGTGAAGCGGGAGGCGGGCATTACGGACTATTTCTATGACCGACTGATATTCCCGATCTTCTCGATGTCGGGCAAAGTTGTAGGCTTTGGCGGCCGGGTACTGGGTGACGAAGAACCTAAGTACCTCAACTCGCCCGACACCGAGATTTTCCGCAAGGGCTATGTTCTATATGGGGCATTTCAGGCCAAAGGGTACATGCGTGAGGAACCACCGATTCTGGTCGAGGGTAATTTCGACTTGCTGACGCTTGTAGAGAATGGCATCAATAACGTAGTCGCTCCGCTTGGCACAGCGCTGACTATGAGTCAGGCACTCTTGCTTGCCCGATACAACCGCAGCGTCATCGTTTGCTTCGACGGCGATGCGGCTGGTCGCAAGGCAGCCCGTCGGACACTCGAGACAGTGCTGCGTTGCGGGCTTGACCCTCAGTTTGTATTGCTGCCAGACGGCGTCGACCCTGATGCCTACGTGCGCAAGGAGGGTGTGGATGCTTTCCGGTTGCTTGTTAGCCAGGCCCGGGGATTCGTGGATTTTGTGCTTGAAGGCAGGAAACTCCGTACTGTAACGGACGAACGGGCGGCGTTGCGGGAGCTGGTTGCTCTGCTGCGGCTCATCGGAGACCCGGCAACAAGAGAGCTCTACGCCAACGAGGTGGCCGCCCGCTTGAGGGTCACTAAGGAAGTACTGCTTGCAGACGCAGCCGAGCTACCAGCGGCACGGCCAAGAGTACCTGGTACTGATGCGATCGAGGAGAAAGTGCTTGCGGTTGCGGTTCAGGATGCAAACCTCGCTCGCGTGGTACGGGATTTCTGCGTTGCCGAGGTGTTGGCCGATGAACGCCTGCGGGCTGTGGCTGCGCTGGTGGCCGAGCACTGCGACGAGCCGGGATTTGGTCCGGCACTGCTGCTAGACAAGATCAGCGATGAAGATACGAGAAGAAGACTGGCAGGATGGACGTTTGTTGAGCGTCTGCTGCCTGACCCGGATGAGTTCGAAAAGCGAGTACGCCGGCTCCGGGCGGCCTGGCTGCACCGTCGGATTGTTGCGGCCTACGAAGCGGGCAACGAACGCGAGGCCGAGATGCTCAGTCGGGAGCGAAGCGAACTTCTCGGCGGGGTCGCACGTGAAAGGAGTGCCAGCAAATGAGCGACAGAAGGAAAGAACGGAAGAAAACGTCAGCAAAAAGGAAAATAGGGTCTGCAGGCTCTCCGTTCCGGACCCGTGCCAAGCCGCGGGCGAGTCGAACCGGATATCCTTGCGGCCGAGACGACGGCTCTGAGGTCAAGTTGAAGTCGTACATGGATGAGCAACTGCCACCCGCAACCGAGAACGAGGAACAGGAGCTTGTGACCGAAGCGACCCGAGAGGCCCGGCTAAAGCGCGTGGGGTGGCTGGAGTCAGTTTACCAGAAGGCAGCCCAAGACAAACGCATCACCTACGAGGAACTTGATGACTTGCTGCCTGACGAGGTACTGACATCTTCACGACAGCTTGATGAACTCATTACTGAGCTGGCCAGGGATGGCATCAGGGTAACGGAGAGCCGGGAAGAAGAGTTGCCAGTGATGCGCCGAGGCCCAAGGCCGGTTATCCAGCGCACCGAGGACCCGACCAAGTCCTATTTCCGGGAGCTGTCCAAGCTGCCGCTGCTGACGAGGGAGGAGGAGATATACTACTCCCGTGAAATGGAGGAGGGGTACGACAGTATAATCGAGTTTCTGTTCCGGCCGGTAGCGATTATGCGTCAACTGGTCAATGAGTGCGCAGCAATTGAGGACGGCACCAAATCACTCGACCAAGTTGCACGCGTCGAGTTCGAATGCCTGTTTGACCAGAAGGCGCTTTCCCGTGACCGGCAGCGGTTCGTTTCGATCATTCACCGGATTCGCCGCGAGGCCGACTGGATTGATAGCATCGAGCGGGGTAGTAAGCGACCGGGACGCAGGACAAGGTTCAAGGTCGAGGAGGCGCGGCAGAGGGTTGTAAACTGGATCAAGAAACTCGCACTTCAGCATCAACTTATCAACGTCTTCATCGGCCAGTTCAAAGATGCTGCACGGCGGGCGCTTGAGTGTCACGAGAAGATTCAGCGGGCAAGGGCCGAAGGACGCAGCGCCGATGAAGTCAAGCAACTGCGGGCGCAACTCAAGCAGGAACAGGTGTTTCTAGGCTGTAGCATACCAGAAATTAGAAGAAATCTTGAGGAGATGGCTCGGTGCGAAAAGAGAATAATTGCGGCCCGCGACAAGATGATCGAGGGCAATGTTCGTCTGGTGATCTCGATCGCCAAGCGGTATGTCAATCGGGGTCTTGAGTTTGCCGACCTTCTGGAAGAAGGTAACGTCGGTCTCATCAAGGCAGTCGAGAAGTTCAACTACCGCAAGGGGTTCAAGTTTTCTACCTATGCGACGTGGTGGATAAAGCAGGCAATAACCCGGGCAATAGCGGATCAGTCCCGCACTGTGCGAGTGCCGGCTCACATTATTGATGCTATCAACAAGGTGGGCAAGATTCAGCGTAAGTTCATGCAGGAACACGGCCGTGAGGCGTCGGTTGCGGAGCTGGCCCAGCGGCTGTCAACGCCCAAGGACAAGATTGAGGCGTTGACTAGGATATCGCAGTTCGGTGTCTCGTTGGACAAGCCGGTGGATGATGACGAGTCAAGTTTCATTGGTGATTTCATCTGCGATGAAAAGACCGCTTCGCCATCTCATGCGGCAGGCGTGTCACTACTGGCCGAGAAGCTTGAAAGCGCACTCAAGGTCCTGACCAAGCGAGAGGAGAAGGTGCTGCGTTTGCGTTTCGGCTTGGGCGACGGTTGCCCGCGAACACTCGAGGAAGTCGGTCAGATATTCAATATCACCCGCGAGCGTGTGCGACAGATTGAGGCCAAGGCGCTGAAGAAACTGCGACACCCGGTGCGGCTGCGCAAGTTCGAAGCGCTGCGTGATCTTCTGAAATGAGCCGAAGCGGCAATAAGCGGCCGCTGCGTTCCAGCGGAAGCGCTGTAGGCCAAGGTTCTCTTGAACCTGGTCTCTACGTGGTTTCGACACCAATCGGCAATCTCGGTGATATGACACTGCGAGCGCTCGACGTGCTGGCCTGGGTGGACGCGGTCGCCTGTGAGGACACACGGCGCACCGGACTCCTATTGGGCCACTTCGGTGTGAAAGCCAGATTGGTTTCCTATCATGAGTACAACAAGCTGAGCCGGACGCCGGAAGTTCTGGAAATGATTGTGCAGGGCAAGCGGGTAGCACTGGTCACCGACGCAGGTACCCCGGGCATATCTGACCCCGGGTTCTATCTGATTCGCGCTGCAATTGAGAAAGGTTTGCGGGTAGTTGCGGTGCCCGGTGCGTCGGCTATCCTTGCAGCACTTGTTGTTTCCGGTCTGCCGTCGGACCGATTTGCATTTGAAGGTTTCTTGCCCAAACGGGAAGGTCGGCGTCGTAAACGGCTTGCAGGTCTTAAGAACGAACAGCGGACGATGGTATTCTACGAGTCACCCCGCCGGCTGGCGCGGCTTCTTGCCGAAATGCGTGAGTTGTGGGGTGAGCGCAGAGTGGTGGTAGGTCGAGAGTTGACGAAGAAGTTTGAGGAGGTTGTCCGCGGGACGCTGAGCGATGTTCTCGCTAGGTTTGCAGATCGCGAGCTCAAGGGCGAGACTGTGGTTGTGGTTGCGGGTGCTGAAAGCGGTCAAGACGAGCAGGAGAAGGACGGGAAGGAAGACGAATCTCAGACCGGACATGACTCGGAGCAAGTTGAGGAAAGCCGGTCCGAGACTGGTGAGTGTCTAGGCAGCTTGACAAACTGTGAAGGAAGAGAGTAAGCGCCGGGGAAGAAGGCTGCTGCGGCCGCTCGTAAACCTTCTGGTTACAGCCCGGGTTACGCCCTGCGCCGTGACGCTCGCTGCTGTTCCCTTGGCCCTTGGCGCCAGCGTGCTGCTTGCTTTGGGCCGATTTGTCTGGGCCGGTATTCTTCTCGCTCTGGTTGGTCTGTGCGACACCCTGGACGGTGGACTGTCGCGGCTGACCGGACGGGCTACAAGCAGTGGCGCCTTCCTTGACTCGGTGGTGGACCGGTTCGGTGAGCTTGTTGCATTCATTGGTCTCTTCTGGTACTACCAGAGTGTGAACAGGTGGTACGCGCTTGTCGTACTCTTCGCTCTTGTGTGTTCGTTCATGGTCAGCTATGTTCGCGCCCGAGCTGAAGGGGCAGGGTACGAGTGTCGGGTCGGTTGGTTCGAGCGGCCGGTGAGGGTGTTAGTGCTCCTATTCGGGCTGTTCATACTTGGGCGGACCTGGACTCCACTTGCCCTTGCAGTGATTGCTGCTGGGAGCTTTGGTACCGTCATCCACCGCCTTGTGCATGTCCTGGGTCAGGCAAGACCTCACGATTGTTAGCCGATGACAGGAAATCTAGATAGACGGGAGGCACGCTGGCCTGCTGCCAGTGTGACCGACGAGCAGACGTCGTTTGTGAACCGTGCACTTCTGATCGGACTTGCGACTTCAAGCAAGCTCCGTTGGGCCAAGGTGGACTCGCTTGAGGAATTGTCCGCGCTGGCGCGGACGGCTGGCGGCATCGTGGTGGAAAAGCTAGTTCAGGTAAGGCCCAGGCCAGACCCGGCTACGTTCGTGGGTAGCGGCATGGTCGAGCAACTGAGACAGCTGTGCCGGCAGCACTTAATTGACCTCCTGATATTCGACGATGAACTCACCCCGACCCAGCAGCGCAACCTTGAGGCTGCAGTTGGGGTCAGGGTTGTTGACCGTACTGCTCTGATCCTTGATATTTTCGCAATTCATGCCCGAACCGCGGAGGCGAAGATCCAGGTTGAGCTTGCTCAACTTGAGTACCGGCAGAGCCGATTGACAGGATTCGGGGCCGAGATGTCGCGGCTCGGCGGCATCAAAGGCGGCATCGGTGCGCGTGGCCCCGGCGAGACGCAGCTTGAGGTTGACCGACGCCGCATCAGGCACCGCATCGCTAGTCTTCGTCATTCTCTTAGTCGGATAGATCGAGAGCGGGAGACCCAGCGCCGGCGGCGGCAGGAACTGTTCCAGGTTGTGCTTGTCGGGTACACCAATGCCGGCAAGTCAACGTTGTTCAATCAGCTCACCAACGCTGGTGTAATGGTATCGAACCGTCTGTTTGCAACGCTGGACCCAAACACCAAGCCACTAGACCTTGATCCGCACGTTCGAGTGGTACTCACCGATACTGTCGGATTCATACGCAGCCTGCCGCATCAGCTCGTTGCAAGCTTTCGTTCGACGCTCGCCGAAGTCCGCGAGGCTGACCTGCTACTCCACGTCGCAGATGCGACCGAGGAACACCTGGAAAGACAGATTGATGCGGTAAACGATACTCTAGCCGAAGTCGGTGCGAAGGATAAGCCGGTGCTGGTTGTTTTTTCAAAGGTGGACCGGGTGTTTGATGACGCAGTGCTGGATCGGCTCAGGCGCAACTATGCCGGGGCCCAGTTTGTTTCGGGTAAGACCGGTCTCGGCATCCAGGAACTCAAGCGTGAACTGCTGGGTAGAGTTCGGCGCCAAATGAGGACGCGCACTTTCACAATTCCGGACACGCGCTGGGACCTTATTAGTCTCGTGCGTGATTCGGGCCGGGTGCTTAGAGAAGAAGCTCTTGACGGTAAGCGGCGACTAGTGGTCAGTGGATTCGAGGCTGCGCTGGGACGGGCACGTAAGGCTCTAGATGCGGCCATCCGCCGCCGCTAGCGTCACGCTGTAGCGGGATTGGCATCGCCGCCCCGATAGTACGGAGCAAGCTCCCGGCTACGTCTATCGCCGCTCTGGGTTGAGGAGGTAGAAGATGTTCGTCCGCGTTCTGTTATTCTTCGAGTTTGATGGCCGAAACCGGACAGTCCTCGGCCGCCTGGCGAGCGCACTCTTCTGCGCCTTCCGGCACAATGTCGACCTTGGGTCTTGCGGTCTCTTCGGCTATCTCAAACAGGTCCGGACAGGTTCCGACGCACAGCTCGCAGCCGGTGCACAGTTCCTGGTCAATCGTCACTCTCACGTTTCCTCCTGTTGGTTAGCTTTCCTCTCTGATCATCTCAGGATTCGGGCATTGTAATACACATCTAGGGTGTCTTGTCAAGTGAAGATTTTCGGGCCTGGTCAGCCATCCTTCGTTGTCACCCTACTACTGTCCGACAGGCATCTAACATTCGACCCCGGTCTGTCGGCGCGGTATCTGTGTTAGAAATGCGTGAACGAATTGTTCGATATGTCCATTCATTACCGCCTCGACGTCGTGGGTTTCCACGCCAGTACGGTGGTCCTTCACTAGCTGATAGGGGAAGAACACGTATGAGCGGATCTGGTGACCCCAGGCGATTTCAGTCTTGGCTTCTTCGAACTTGCGGCGTTTTTCATCCTGCTCCTGCTTCAGACGATCATAGAGCCGGGCGCGGAGAATCTTCAGGGCGTTTTGCCGGTTCTGAAACTGGGAGCGTTCGTTCTGGCAGGTGACTGTAATGCCGGTTGGCAGATGTGTAATTCTGACCGCGGAGCTGACTTTGTTGACGTTCTGGCCGCCGTGGCCGCCGGCGCGAAAGGTGTCGATCTTCAGGTCGTTGGGATTGATTTCGACTTCCACTTCTTCGATTTCAGGTAGGACCGAAATCGCCGCAAAGCTTGTGTGACGTCGCTGGTTGCCGTCAAAGGGCGAGATGCGCACGAGACGGTGAACTCCGGCCTCGGACTTGAGGAGCCCGTAGGCATACGGGCCGGTAACTTCGACAGTGGCGTCGCGGATACCGGCCTCCTCTGCGGGCTGGAAGTCAAGAACGCGACAGGAGAGACCCTGGTTCTCTGCGTAACGTGTGCACATCCGGAAAAGCATTTCAGCCCAGTCTGACGAATCAACTCCGCCAGCACCCGGGTGGAAGGAGACGATTGCTCCGCGGGCGTCCTCAGGCGAATTGAACATTGCCCGCTCTTCGAGCGCGTTCAATTCGCGGGCGACTCTTTCGAGATGTGCGGTAAGTTCGGCCGAGACGTTTTCGTCAGACCGGAAGAGTTCCTGGAGCTCAGCCGCATCTCTTACGTCTTGTTCTAGGCGTTCGACCCGTTCGATAATGTCGGCGTTAGACGAAATGCGACGCATTACTTCCTGAGCCCGGGCCGGATTCTGCCAGAAGTCCGGATGGCTGCTTTCTGTTGTCAGGCTCTGCTGCTCGGAACGCCGACGGTCAAGCTCAAAGGAACTCCTTGAGCTTGGCCAGCCGGTCGGCCACGGTCTGGAGCGGCTCGGCCACGGTTAGTTACTTGACGGTCGGCTTTTCTTCCTTGGCCTCTATCTTCTCTTCCGGTGCCTTGGCTTTGGGTGCCGCGGTCCGGCGCGGACGTTTTGCCGGTACGGCTTCGCCATACTTGCGCCGGAATTTCTCAACCCGGCCGGCAGTGTCAACGAGCTTACGCTTGCCGGTGAAAAACGGGTGGCAGGCGGAGCAGATATCTACATCCAGCTTGGGTTTGGTCGAGCGGGTCTTTACGACATTGCCGCAAGCGCAGGTGATAACGCAGTCCACGTAGTTCGGGTGGATTTTTTCTTTCATGGTTATTTCTCGCTCATTGCTTCCAGAAACTCCTTATTGTTGCGGGTCAGCCGCATCTTGTCAAGCACGAACTCCATCATTTCTACCGGATTCAGCTCGGCCAGAAGTTTACGCATTACCCAGATGCGGTTGAGTTCGAACTCGGACAGAAGCAGCTCTTCCTTGCGGGTGCCGGAGCGTTGCAGGTCAATGGCCGGGAAGATGCGACGGTCGGCAAGCTTGCGGTCGAGGATTAGCTCCATGTTGCCGGTACCTTTGAATTCCTCGAAGATTACCTCGTCCATACGCGAGCCGGTCTCGACCAGCGCGGTTGCGATGATTGTCAACGAACCGCCTTCTTCGACGGCGCGGGCGGCTCCGAAGAATTTCTTCGGTTTCTGTAGGGCATTCGAGTCGAGTCCGCCGGACAGGGTTCGACCGGAATGCGGCACAACAAGATTGTGCGCACGGGACAGCCGAGTAATCGAGTCAAGGAGTATCACGACGTCATGGTGCTGCTCGACAAGGCGTTTGGCTTTCTCTAGTACCATATTTGCTACTTGGACGTGTCGCTCTGGCACTTCGTCAAAGGTGGAGCTGATGACCTCGGCATTGACCGAGCGTTCCATGTCGGTTACTTCCTCGGGTCGCTCGTCAATCAGGAGGATAATGAGGGTGATTTCCGGATGGTTGGCAGTGATGCTGTTAGCAATCTTCTGCAGCAGGATGGTCTTACCGGCCCGTGGGGGGGAGACGATCAGTCCACGCTGGCCCTTGCCGATTGGTACGAATAGATTTACGACCCGTTTGGAGAGGTCGTTTTCCTTCTCGACTTCGAGGTTGATGCGCTGAGAAGGGTAGAGCGGTGTTAGTGCATCGAACGGGACACGCTGCCGCATTTCCTCAAGCGTAGCGCCGTTGACCGAGTCGATTCGCAGGAGGGCAAAATAGCGCTCGGAGTTCTTGGGCGGGCGTGCGCCGCCAACGATGGTGTCGCCGGTCTTGAGCCCGAAGCGCTTTATCTGGGAGGGCGAGATGTAGATGTCGTCAGAGGAGGGCAGGTAGCTGTAGTCAGGTGAGCGGAGGAAGCCGAAGCCTTCTTCAAGGATTTCAAGCACGCCTGAGACAGTGACCCCCTCACCTGAATCCTTCATCTTCTTGGCCTCGGCCTTGATGATCGCCATGATGACGCCCTGCTTGCGCTTCTCACGCGCATCCGGGATTCCCATCTGTTCGGCGATCTCGTACAGTTCGCCGATTTTCTTGTGCTTGAGCTCTTCCTGTGTCATGCGCTCTCCTTTGGATTACCTTCGAATATCCAAGCGGCCAGCGAGCCGCGACGCTATTCAGATTTCGGCTAGAATCGCCAGGACTTCTCCGCTCGAGCCGAGCCGTTGCACTGACGAGTCAACTCAAATGAAATGAACAAGCTACCCTCGGTCGGTCTTGTCCCTTGGACGCATCAAGTATAGACAAGTTGTCACTATTGTCAAGCCATTGGTACTTCATTTTGGGCCGGCCAAGGCACATCGTGACCCCCTGCCTGACGCTTGCGCGTTTCATATGATACCCGTAGCGCCAGCAACTCGTCAAGGTCGAGCGCAG
>JBDRUN010000014.1:22028-36050 GCA_039801365.1 candidate division WOR-3 bacterium | reverse complement strand
TCGCCAGTAACCGCGTCCAGCTTGTATACTCTTTTCAGCTTGGATGAGTGCAGCCACACTGACCGGTCATACCGGCAATAGGCCAGGTCCTGAAACGAGTCGGTGACCGGCGATGGGACATAGCTGTGGATGATAGTCTCGGGCATTGCCGGATTGGTTGAGTCTGCGGAACGGTAGCGACGTATCCGGTTCTGCCATACGTAGTTTGCATGCAGCTGGTCATTCAAGCCCTGGTAGGAGAGGCCGTACAGACCCCAGCCCAGACCGCGCAAGTCCGGCATGACAAACGGCCCCCACAGCACGGTCGGCGGCGGGTCCTCGTACGGCACGCGTTTCGGGTACGCGTATTCGCCACCTGGCATGACTTGGTCCGGTGCTGCGTAACCCAAGCCGAGCAGCACGATCACTGCCAGTGCGACTGCTACTTTGTGGTGCATTAGAAGCCTCCTTTCGGTTCGTTCACTGTCTCCTGGTATCGGTAGCTGGCCAGTGCGGTAATAGCTCCCCGATTGCAGTGATACCGCCTCCCGTGACCAACCCGAGTTACTTCCAGAGTTTTCTGCGCAGGTACAGTCCCGGCCTCGTACCCCGGAATGCCCTGCAGTCTCTGCAGCACTGCTGCCATTCGAGTTCCTCCGGTTTCACCACTGCCCTAGGCCGATTGCTGCGTGCCGGCAGCGCTTTACCGCCCGTAGCGCGGCCTGGGCTTTGGAGACGTTCAGAGTGTAATTTCCGGCCTCTTCTTGTCAAGTGTCAACAAGCGCCCTTGCAAGATTGGGCAAGTGGTGGTAAAATCTGTCGTGGAGGCCGGTAATGCCAAACTCGAAGTCTGATAAACCGGAATCGAAGTCCTTTTGTCCAGAAGACTACATTGAGCGCATTCGGGTACGCGCCTATGAGTTGTACCTTGCCCGGGGTGGTCAGCATGGCCGGGACCTTGATGACTGGCTTGAGGCTGAGAAGCAGGTGCGTAAGGAACTGGGGCTGGATAAGTAAGGAGGACGAATGGACACCGTGCGGGTTAGCCGGACTTTCAGCGCGGCCCACGCGGTCCGGGGCATGAGCTCAAGGTGCGAGGCAGTCCACGGTCACAACTACCGGGTCGAGGTCGCGGTCAGCTCAAGCCGGCTCAAGCAGCCGGGTATGGTTGCGGACTTTCTTGAGGTCGGCCGACGACTGGAAAGCATATTGCCGGATCATACGATGCTCAACGAGGTCTACGATTTCAACCCGACTTCTGAGAATCTGGCCCGGCATTTCTACGAGGAGATGGCGAAACACTATCCCGTTCGGGCGGTTACGGTCTGGGAAGACGACGATTGCTGCGCCGAATACTCAGAGTAGCGTCTCGGTACCGGATTTGTCGTCTGGTGCCAGGTGTCTGGGGTAACTCTGCAAGGAACCTATCAGGGCCTGGACTGGCTCGGGAAGTTCACAAGCCTAGCGTTTAGCGCAGAGTCCCTGAAATCGGCAAGAATCTGTGCGTGGTCGAATACAATTTCTGAATCCGGAATTGAGTCCAGACTGATGAACCGGAAGTCGGCCGCATCATCTCCGGCCCGCGGTTCACCTTTGCCTCGGGCCGAGAAAACAACGGAGATACAGTGGCAGCGGGGGTCACGCCTTGGGTCGGAGTACACGTGGAACTGACGCAGGTTCTCCAGCTCAAGACCGGTCTCTTCACTTATCTCGCGGCGGACCGCGTCCTCGACCGTCTCACCGTATTCGACGAATCCACCGGGTAAGGCCCAGCCAATGGGCGGATTCTTGCGCCGGATGAGCAACACCTTGCCTGAGACCAGAATGATGCAGTCAACGGCCAGCTTGGGCTGTCTGGCAAGCATCAGGCTTCAAGCCTTCGGTTGGCACGCGACGAAGTATTGGTACGACTCGAAAAGCAGGTATGGCGCAAAGGTCGAACGTAAGCCTGAGTCGGCCGTCCGGTCATTTCGTTCGGATGTAATCAGCCAGCGCTTCCTGCCAGGGCCGAAGCAGCCGGCCGAATTTCCGCTTGTAGTTGCGGTTTTCAAGCACCGAGAACGAAGGTCGCGGTGCGGGGCGGCCAAGTTCAGCCGCGGTTGTCGGTAGAACCTCGCACCTAAACCCGGCCAGCTCCACTATCTTCTTTGCAAAGTCGAACCACGAACATTGCCCACTGTTAGTCAGGTGATAAACGCCCGGCTTGGCAAGCCGAACAAGCTTGTAGAGCGGTTCGCACAGGTCAGGCGCGTACGTTGGTGAGCTTACCTGGTCGGTGACGACCTTGATCTGTCCCTGTTTGCGGCCGATGTCTATTATCGTGTCAACAAAGTTCTTGCCGTGCCGGCCGTACAGCCCACTCGTGCGCACGATATAGAACTCAGCGGCTGAACGCATCACCGCCTTCTCGCCCATCAGCTTGCTTCGGCCATACACTGACAGCGGGTTCGGCTTTTCACGCTCGTCGTAGGGCTTGGTGGCCTTGCCGTCGAAAACGTAGTCGGTGCTCAGGTAAACCATCCTGGCCTTCACTTCGGTACTTCCGAGCGCAACCATCCACGTGCCTTGGGTATTCACCGCGGTGGCCTTTGCCGGGTTCTGCTCGCAACCATCAACATCAGTCCAGGCCGCAAGGTGGAACACGACCTGAGGCCCGACACGGTGCATGTCGCTAATAGTCTTGTCAACGTCGGTTATGTCGTGCTCGGGCAGGTCCCAGCCGATCACCTCTTCGCCCTCTTGCCGGAGCCAGCGGACCAGTTCCGTGCCAAGCAGTCCTTTCGCACCAGTGACTAGGCAACGCACGTCAAATCCTAGCCCGACGACTCTGTTCGTCAAGCAGTGCTGCCTCCCTTGGGCTTGACCTTGAGACAGGTTTGAACTAGACTGGCCGCAGATGATGAAGGCGAAGACGCTGGTACTGGTGGTCTGCTTTGTCAGCATGACGCCCGCTGCCATCCCGCTGCCCTCGAGCCCGAGCTGGACGTCAAACGACAACGACTATTCCACCGGCGGTGCATTTGCCTTTATTGATACCAATCGTTTCATTGACCTGTGTACCTCAAACGGCAACGATATGGCCCAGAACTACAACAGCGTATATCTGAATAGCGCCGGTACGCTGGAGAACGTCGCATCCTGGCGTTCGTCTGACCGGGGCTATTTTGGACATTGCTATGCCGGCGACATGAACAAGGATGGACTTGCCGACCTTGCAGTGGCTTACCTGGGGCCGACCGGCGAACTGCGGGCGCGTAGCTATTTCAATACTGGCAACGGCCTGGCCGCGTCGCCAGGATGGAAGGCGAAGGACCAGCATTCGTCATTCGACTGCTGTCTTGGTGACGTTGACCTGGACGGTGATCTGGACCTGGCAATTTCAGCCGGGGACGCATATCAGAACGAGACCGATTCGGCCCGCATCTACCGTAACAATAACGGTGTGCTCGATACGTTGCCGTTCTGGACTGCACGGTCCGGTTCGCCTTCGGATGCGGTCCGCTTCTGCGACATAGATAACGACGGCGACCTTGACCTGTTTGTCGGCCAGGTGATTCCGAACCAGGACCGCGGCATGGTGACGATGTACCGGAACAACTCCGGCGTCCTCGATCCGACTCCGGCCTGGGTCGCGCGGCCTGGAGTTGGCTGGGTTCTGCGGCTGGCTTTTGGCGATTATGACAACGACGGCTGGCTGGATTTGGCCGCAGCGTCAAACAACCAGACCGGCGAGCCGAACAGCATCAAGGTCTTTCACAACTCGGCCGGCACGCTCGACACCGTCGCAACGTTCACGATGTTGCGGAACCGGCGCTACTCGTCCTGCGTTGCCTGGGCCGACGTGAACGGCGATGGGTACGTTGACCTCGCGGCAGGTGGCTGGTGGGAGCCGGTCGTTGTATTTGAGAACCGCGCCGGCATGTTGGACACTGTTCCGACCTGGTCGTGGTATCCGAACCCGGGCAGTCTTGTGTGCGAAGCCGTGCTCTGGGCCGATGTTGACAACTCGCATCTTGCGACCGCCACGCAGACATTTTCCGGTAACGGCCAGCGCAAGCTTTTCACGATAAGGCATCGGCCCGTCCAGATATTAGACAGCGTTCTTGTTGATAACGTACGCCTGCCTGTTTCAGCCTACTGTTTTGACCCACTGGTCGGCTGGTTCAGCCTTGCCATCGCGCCACCGCCCGGCACGGACAATGTGACGGTATTCTATCGCTACTCGACTCATCCTGACCTGGCAGTGACCAACTGGGAGCAGAGCTATGGTAATCACCTGTTCAAGAACACAACCCCGGTTGGCACCGCCGAAGAGAAACACGGGCCCTGCGCTTCAAGATGTTCGGTGGAGGCGACACCAAATCCGTTCACAAGTACAGTTACGATGCGTCTGGCGCCTGGCGCACCCTGCGATGCCGCCATCTACATCTATGATAGAACCGGCAGTCTTGTCCGGACTCTTGCTATCAGTCGTGAGCTCGGCTCGGTGCGGTGGGATGGCCTGGATGCGTACGGCGACGAAGTGCCGCCCGGCGTCTATCTGGCCGTGGCCGGGCAGGGTCTGGCGCGCATCAAGCTTGTCCACCACTGACATGCAGTGGAGCCGGGGTGTGAGGAAATCAGCCGCCCGGCAACACGGTGTGCTAGGTCGAATAGCCGCCTAACCGCCAAATGCCTTGTCCTGAAGAAATTCCCGGCGAACTCCTGCGGCGGTTGGCGCGCTTTGGTCGGCTACACCTTCTCGATACCTGCCAGTCAACCAACGATTATGCGTTTTCACTTGCTTTGGCGGCTGAACCGGCAATCGTTGTGTGCCGGACCCAGACGCAAGGTCGGGGTCGGTTCCGTCGCCAGTGGTTTTCGGATTCGGACAGCCTGACGTTTTCGGTTCTGCTCCTGCCCGGGCCCGAGCAGGCCGGGGTCGTGCCCGGTCTTACCCAGCTTGCCGGACTTGCTGTCTGTCGGGCAGTGGAGGAACTGACCGGGCTTGCTCCGCGCATCCGGTGGCCGAACGACATCGTCCTCAACGACAAGAAGCTGGCCGGTATACTGTGTGAGCAGCGCAAAGCTGCGGTGGTAGTCGGCGTCGGTGTAAATGTCAACCAATCGTCGTTTCCAGCAGATATTCCAGAGCCCGTGTCCCTGCGCCTGGCTACGGGTATGCCTTGGGACCGGTTTGCACTGCTTGATAAGATACTTGAACAGTTCTTTACCCTTGTTGCCGAGGCAGCCAGAGGTAACACTCAACCGGCTCTGGAGGCTATCAAGCAGCGTTCGGCTGTACTGCACCGCCGGGTGGAGGTTCAGACCCTTCTCCGGCGGTACATTGGCACGGTGATAGACCTTGATGCACAGGGTCGGCTTGTTCTGCGGACGACAAGTGGACGGCTTGTGGTCATCGGCTCAGGCCAGGCACGCAGGCTTAGATGATTCTGACGGTCAACGTTGGTAATACGAACACAAAAATCTGCCTGTTCCAAGGCCGCCGGCTTGTTGTGCATCACGTTGTCGCGACCCGCGAGCTGCTCCAAAGACCTGCCCGTGTTGTGCCATCCGGCTGGCGCATCACCGGTGCCGCAGTTGCGTCGGTCGTACCACAAGCTACCAGTTCATGTCTTCAGCAAATCAGGGCGAGGACCGGGCTCAGGCCGTTTCTGGTGAACCGGCGTACTCGAACCGGGCTTGACATTCGCTACGACCGTAACCAGCTCGGAGCGGACCGGATTTGTGTTGCGGTTGGTGCGCGGGTGAGATTTCCGGGTGACTTGGTTGTGATTGACTTCGGGACCGCAGTTACAGTCAACGTCGTCACCCGGGAAGGCGTCTTCCTCGGCGGTCCGATTCTGCCCGGTCAAGGTCTGATGCTGCGAAGCCTTGGCCAGGGAACCGCCCGGCTGCCGCGACTCCGGGCTAGGCCGGTCACTAGGCTTCTTGCCAGCAGGACCGAGGACGCGGTTCAAGCCGGTACATTCCAATTACTTTGCCTCGGCCTTGAGGCAATGATCAGGCCGATCGAGCAGCAGGCTGGACGTAGGTTCACTGTTATTGCCACAGGCGGGCAGGCAAGGAAGATGAGGCAGCATATTCCGAGTATTGTCCGGGTCGAGCCTGACCTTGTGGCCCGAGGACTTCTGGAACTGTATTTTCTCAATCGGCAGACTGAGGCATGACCAAGTCTTCGGGTAGCACGGCTCTTCGCTCGGCTTCGCCAGGCCGGGTGTCTCGGTATTACCTCGGCATCGAAACGAGCGGTGCTGCGACCGGTGTTGCGCTCATTGATGCCGACCAGATTGTCTTCGAATCGTCGGTATCCGGGATGAACCACAATGAGGTTCTGCCCGGACTAGTGGCCGATGCGCTCAACTCGGCCAGAATCGGGCCGATACAACTCAAAGGTATCAGCGCGACAATCGGCCCTGGCATGTTTACCGCACTCCGAGTCGGGCTGGCGTATGCCAAGGGTCTTGCTCTGCCGTACTCGATTCCGGTCAAGGGTGTCAGCACGCTCCTTGCGCTTGCGCAGACAGCAGCGGAAGCAACGAAATGCCGGGTGGCAGCGCAGGCTTCAGAACACGCGGCCTTGTTCCTTGCCTTGATTGATGCAAAGAAGCAACAGGTTTATTGCGGTCTGTATTCAGACAAGAGGCCGCTCCTTGAGCCGTCTGTGGTTCATCCTGAAGAGCTTCCTGATGTGCTCCGGACTGCGTGTCAGAGTTGCTGCCTGACGCTGTGCGGCAGCGGTGCATCGCTGTGCGCTGAAACCATCAGGCAGGCAGGTTTTGAGGTTCGGCTCAGTGGGGTCGAATTGCCTTTGGCCCGGGTCGTGGCCAGACTTGGCCAGAAACTCATCTTGGAGCAGGGTGGTGATGACTTGGCAGGTCTGGTACCGCTCTATCTCCGCCGAACCGACGCCGAACTACAACGGGAGAAACGCTAGACTTCTGTTTGGCGGGTCGGGAAAGTCAGACCTGAAAGTGGCGGAGGCGTGTAGGAATCGAACCTACCGGTCCACTTATCGCAGACCATACGGATTTGAAGTCCGCCAGGCACACCAGCGCCCATCCGCCTCCACCAATTTGGATAGTAGTGACGAGCAGCCGGCTGTCAACTCGGCGCTGCCTAGCGCTGCAGAACCAGCTTTCGGCAGGCGTGCTTGTCACCGACCTCGAGCTTTACGAAGTACACACCGGCAGCCAGCCGGTCTAGATCGAAGCGCGTACTGGCTGTCCCATCTCGGTCTGATGTCATCACCTCCTGCTCGGCCAGCACCCTGGTTCCACACGGGTCGTATAGCCTGACACGACCGGGTTCACCTCGGGGCAGCGAGAGCCTTACCAGCACTGCGCCGCGTGCCGGATTGGGCCACAACTCGACGCTCGGCCGGAGTTCGACCGCTGGTCTCAAGACCACTCCAGTTGTTTCTTCCCAGACCGTGACGAGTGCCCAGGCGCTGTCGTTTTCCGGGTGCATTTCACCCGGCATCATTGACCAGGCAAGCAGCTTTGCCACGCCGGTTGTTTCCGGCCGCCAGACCGAGAATGAGACCGTGTCAACCTCGCCCACGCCAAGGTTTACCCACGCGCTATCGAGGTAGTCGGTCCAATCCGGTCTGAACCAGACCCAACAGCTCTCCCTAACCGTGGAAAGGTTCTGGACGACCGCGAGCGGTGCAAGTGAATCCCCAACCCGGAGCGACTCAGGGGCAATCACGGCCAGTACTGCCATATCCAGGGTTACCTCGAGAGCCTTGAACAGCACAAAGTCCATGTCGGTCGAGGCGGAGAAGCTCGAACCGGAGACAATAATCCGACCATCCGGCTGCACCGCGACCCGGGCGCCCCAGTCTTCATCGTTGGCCTGAGCGTTGTTGTAGAGGTAGTCCCAGAACAGAACACCATCGGTATCGTACTTGAGCAGAAGCATGTCCATGTCGTACACGGTCTCGGCCGTGCCGATAACAAAAAGCTGGCCAAGTGAATCGGCAACAAGGTCGCAGCCAATTTCATCGAGCCCGTCGTAGTCATACTTCGCATCCCACCGGGGAATGCCGTACCGGTCATAGGACACCGTGGCCACGTCGTATCCGCCTACTGCGTCCTCAGTCATGCCGGTGACATAGACGTTGCCCGCACCGTCAACGGTGATTGCTTGGAGCACATCTTCGCCGTTAGTCGGATAGTTGTTATACGTACGGGACCAAAGTGAATCACCACCAGTGCCGTAGGCGATTGTGAAGTAGTCGTAATCATGGACCTCGTCATAAACATACCCGCCAACTACGACCGACTGGTTGGCCGGATTGTAGGCGATGCACACACCGTAGTCGTCGAGGTCATTGTACGGGTTGTTAAACCGCCGCCACCATGGTCTTGAACCGGTCGGTGTGTACTTTATCGTAACAATGTCATAATCGGTGTCTTCGTCGTAGCTGTACCCGGTTACATAGACGTTGTTCTGTGCGTCGCAGCACACACCGACCGCCACGTCCTCGTCGTACTCTGGGGTCTTGTTGTAGAACCGAACCCAGTTCGTGTCGCCGTTTGACTGCTTGTAGGATATTGTACAATAGTCTACGTTGTAACCTGAAGTGTCGGTAGAATAACCAGTTACGACCACGCGGCTGGCACGGTCAAGACAGATTGCGAGCGCAGCATCTGAGTAGTTGCCGGCCTTGCGGCCGAACGTCCTTGCCCAGCGTTGCGCACCACCCGACGAGAACTTGATGGTGACCATCTCCTCGCCACGGCCAGTCTCATTGCTCGATCCGCACACGTACGCGTTCCCTGAATCATCTACGACCAGGGCCGCGGCTGAGTCATCCAAGTTCGCCGAACCGTTGTATACCGCGCTCCACAGTCGGGTGCCGGTTGGCGAGTACTTCTGCACCACGATATCGGTCCCGGAGCTGGTTGTTATCGCGCTGCCGGCAAGGTAGATGTTTCCCGTGGCGTCAACAGTCATGTCCGAAACCCAGTCTTCATTTGACATGCCGCCATCCCAGCGTCGGAACCAGACGGTATCAAGCTGGCCTGATGCCAGGCCAGTAAGAGCAGTCAACATCAGAGCAGACAGACGCATGATGACGCAGATGGTTCTCATGTTACCTCCACGGTTCAGTGATACGTTTAGACTCTAGCTTTAGCGACACCGGCTGTCAATAAGTCTTTCGGTTATTGACTCTAGTCGGTTGTGGGTTAGTCTTCAATCGGTATGGCTCTGCCGGTGCACTACCAGACCCTCCTTGACCGGTTCCTTATCTACCTAGACCGGGATAAGGGTTGCTCGGACCAGACCATTCGTGCGTACCAGAACGACGTTGAGCAGTTCTTTGACTTCTGTGCTGACCAGCTTGGCGGAAAACCGGTTGTGAACCTGACCCACGAGGACATCAGGAATTTCCTGGGCGCGCTCCTTCGCTACGGGTACGAGCGCAAGTCAGCCGGTCGTAAGCTGTCCTCGGTCAAGTCATTCATGCGCTACCTTGTCGAGGCCGGTGTTCTTACTTCAAGTCCGGCCCGGAGCATCAAGGGACCACGATTGGAGAAGAAACTGCCTGGCTTTCTATCTCAGTTTCAGGTCCAGCAGGCGCTCGTGCTCCGTGGTGAGGACGAGGGTGCGCTGCGCGACCTTGCTATCCTTGAAACACTATATGGCTCGGGCCTGCGTGCCGGCGAGCTGGTTGCACTCGACACAGACAGCGTTGATTTTGAGGATGAGACAATACGCGTGCGGGGCAAGGGAGATAAGGAGCGGATTGTGCCTCTTGGCCGTGCCGAAGCCGGGGCGATCAGGGCCTACTTGGCGAAGCGCAGCCGCAGGGATGCAAGGCCGCTGTTCCTGAACCGGCGCGGCGACAGACTCACTACCCGTTCGGTCCAGAAGATCGTGCGTCGAGCCCTATCCCGGGTGGCTGGCGCAAATGCTACGAACCCTCACGCACTGCGCCACGCCTTTGCGACTCATCTTCTTGAGAGAGGCGCTGACCTGAGAGCGGTGCAGGAACTCCTTGGTCATTCTTCGCTCTCAACGACTCAGGTTTACACTCACCTGTCAGTCGAGCGCTTACGCCGAGTGTACGATAGGTGCCACCCGCGGTCAGGAAGCAGGTCTTAGCGGTCAAAGCCGCAGGACGGAACCGTCTAGGCCGACAGAAGCTGGACCACAGACTAGTGGAACTGGCGGAGAAGCTCTTCCACGGCTGATGGTTCTGTTACACGGTCAATGAGTCTTGTCTCGCCGGCCTGAAGTACGGAGCCGGTGTAGGCCGGTCTTGAGGAACGGTAGATGACGCCGATGGGTATCGTTTCTCCCCACTCACAGGCAGTACGGAATGCGAGCATACGGTCGGTAGGGTCGTAGTCCGAACCCAATTCCTTGACCCGCTCTCGGTACCATTGGGTTGTGTTCACCCGGTTGAAGCTGACGCAGGGTTGGAGTATGTCTACCAGGCTGAACCCGGGATGCTTGACTGCCTGCTTGATGGTGTCGGTTAGGTGCCGTACGTTCCCGGAAAAACTTCGCGCAACAAGACCGGCGTCCATCGCTACCGCGAGCACGACCGGATTGAACCCGGGTTGGAGCGCGCCGAAAGGTGTGGTCTTTGTGATGAAGCCCTGCTCGCTGGTCGGTGACGCCTGTCCCTTGGTTAGGCCGTAAACCTGGTTGTTGTGAACAAGGTAGGTCAAATCCACATTCCGACGCAGTGCGTGCAGAAAGTGGTTGCAGCCTTCAGCGTAACCGTCGCCGTCTCCGCCTTCAGCGAACACGATGAGTTTGGGGTTGGCTAGCTTTACGCCGGTTGCCACCGGCAGGGTTCGGCCGTGGAGTCCATTGAATAGGTTGCATTTGATGTAGTGCGGCAGCTTTGGGGCCTGGCCGATGCCTGATACAAAGCATGTTTGCCATGGCTCGATTCCGAGTTCAATGAGAGCGGTTTTGACCGCTTCCCTGATACCGAAGTTGCCGCAACCCGGGCACCATGCGACTGGGTCAGTACTGTTGTAGTCCCGCGTGTTCATTGGAGAAGCTCCATTATGCCTTGTTCGACTTCTTCGACCAGGAACGGTCTGCCGTCATATTTGCGTGCTGAGCCGCAGATTCTGAGGCCGGTCTCCTGAGTTATGAGCTTGGCGAGTTGCCCACTCCAGTTGTTTTCGACCGTGACGAACCTTCTTGCGTGTCTAATCAGCCGAAATACCGCTTCAGCAGGGAAAGGCCACAAATCGCATAGATGTACCATGCCGACCTCGTAGCCGTTGCTTCTCAGTTTGTCCACGGCTTGTTTGACCGTAGCTTTGGTTGACCCGAAGCAGAATACGATAGTCTCAGCATCATTGCTGCGATGCTGCCAGGGTGGCTCAAGCGAAGCAGCAATGCCGTGGAGTTTGGCCATTCGCTTGCTTACCATCTGGTTTCGTACCGTTGCCGATTCGGTGATGTGCCCTTCAATTGTGTGCTCATCTGAATCCGCATAGACCAGTTGTTCCATTGTGCCGGGCAGGATAAGCGGTGAGACTCCGGATTCGGTCAACTCATACCTTCGATAGCTGTAAGCTTCTTTCAAGTCCGGCTGGCCAATTTCAGCGAGCGAAACCGGCTTGAGTTTGGACAGGTCCGGTTCGTCAATTGTCCAGAGGGCGTCAGCCAGAAGCTGGTCAAAGAGTACGATAACCGGGGTCTGAAACTGAGCGGCAATCCGGCAGGCCCGGCTTGTTGCCTCGAACGCCTGTAGGGCATCAGCCGGGCACAGGACGGCCCGCGGGAACTCGCCGTGGCCACAGGAGATGGCAAAAAGAAGGTCGGCCTGCGCAGTCCGGGTTGCCATTCCGGTTGCCGGTCCGGGCCGCATGCCGGAGCAGACGACGACTGGTGTCTCGGTCATGCCCGCAAGGCTCAGCGCTTCATTCATCAGACACAGGCCGCCGCCGGCCGTGACCACCATGCCCAGCGCTCCGGCAAAGGATGAACCAATCGCCATGTTGATTGCTGCGATCTCATCCTCTGGTTGTTCGACTACGAGTCCAACCCTGTCCTGCCATGCGGCACACGCCTCAACAACTGGCGTGCCGGGTGACATGGGATAACCGGCAACAAACCGCACCCCGCCGGCAACTGCGCCAAGCGCAATTGCCTGCGCACCGGACAGGAAGAGACGGCGCGGGGTTGCTTCCACGGGCTTGAGTCTGGCCAGGATACCCTTTCTTGCTCTGCGCTGTGCAAGCTCATAGCCCTGTTGGATGCAGGTAACACTTCTTTCCGCTGCCTCGATGCTTCTTGTACCCAACCGCTCTTTCACAATCTCAATGAGCTGGGTCAGGTCAAGGTTAAGCAATGCAAACACTGCACCGGCTGCGACCACATTCTGCATAACCTTGTTCTTGCCGGCCTCGAGCGCCGTCCTGGTTAGTGGTAGCTGGGTGAGCTGATAGTCAGAGTGGTGTGCAAGTTCGACCGAGTCGTCAGTCAGCACCACTCCGTACAACTCGAGGTCGGCGATATTCAACAAGATTTGGGCCGGGTCCAGTGCAATCAGAAGCTGTGCTTTCCCTGCGTTTGCACCAACTTGTTTGTCCGAGACTCTGATTCGGCTGAAGTTGTGTCCACCCCTGATTCTTGACATCGCATCCATTGAAGCGAACACATGGTACCCGTTACGCACAAGAGCGCGGCCTAGGATTTCGGTCAGAATCTGAATGCCCTGCCCGGCCTGGCCTGATACGATGATGTTCAGTTCCATGCCGATTTCACTTGAAGTCTTCCAGTAACCGTTTAAGAAGTCCAGCGTACGAGGCCGCCTGGGTCAGAACTCCGCTGGCCAGGGTCGGTACCTGTTCCTCGTAGGTCCTTCGCTGTTCAACATAGAACACACCGATTGGTATCCTCGCATCTGAGTCCGGCCATTCGAGGGCGCGAACAAGTGCCGTCTCCCGGTTTCGCGGGTCGTGTCCGCTCGCTTCGAGGTCATAGATTCGCTCTGCATACCACTGGAACGTATTCACCTTGTTGTACGTTACGCATGGCTGCAGGATGTCCACGAAACCGAAGCCCCGGTGTCGCACAGCCCTGACGATCAGACCCGTCAGATGGTCCTTGCTTCCGGCAAAACCGCGGCTGACAAAGGTTCCCTCGGCGCCGATTCCCAGTGCAACTGGGTTCAGGCTTGGTGTACAGGTCCCTTTCGGAGTCATCCGGGTCACAGACCCGCAGGAGCTAGTTGGCGAAGGTTGTCCCTTAGTCAGGCCATACACTCCGTTGTTGTGCACAAGGCAGGTAATGTCCAGATTGCGCCTGAACGCGTGCACCAGATGTCCACCACCCTCGCCATAGATGTCGCCGTCTCCACCAATGGCAATGACGGCCAGCTCCGGGTTTGCAAGCTTCACACCAGTCGCCTGGGCAAGCGTCCGGCCGTGCAGCCCGTGCAGGAAGTTACAGCGCAGATAATGGGGTAACTTACCCGCTTGGCCGATGCCGGAGACAATGCAGACCTGCCAAGGTTCAAGTCCGAGGACGACAAGTGCCTGAGATAGCGCCTCCAGGATTGCGTAGTTTCCGCACCCGGGACACCACTGAATCTCCGTCTCACTTCGCCAGTCTGAGGCTTGCGACTTCTGAATCTTCATGTCCTGCCTCGGTATAGGCGGGCGAGTCGCTCAACCAATTCTTCACTGGAGAACGGCCGGCCATCGTACTTGCAAACCTGCTCATGGGGCTTGATTCTGGTTTCTCGTCGAAGCAATCTTGCTAACTGTCCGGTGGCGTTGTTCTCCACCGTGACAACCTGCCTGGCCCTGCCGAGTCTCGCCAGGAGTGCTGTTTTGGGAAACGGCCATACCTCGTGGAGGTGGATCATGCCAACCCGGCTTCCTTCCTGCTGGAGCGCAGCTACAGCTTCGCGGACCGGCCCTAGTGTTGAACCGAAGCACAGCACGATACAGTCTTCGTGTTCGTTCGGGTAGCAGGTAAATGCACCAAACGCCTGTTTCATCGCGGCGAGCTTGCTCATTCGCTTGTCCTGCATTCTTGTCCGGTTTGCGGCATCCT
>JBDRUN010000014.1:0-22018 GCA_039801365.1 candidate division WOR-3 bacterium | reverse complement strand
AAGCCCTCTTTCATCATGCTCGCTCCCGATTGAGCACACCAGTTGGTGTCTGGTGCCGGGCGTAAGTATTGGTGACACTCCACCTTCTGTAACTTGGTATCGCAGGTATGAATACGGTTCAGGTTCAGTTGCCCTGTCGTCCCGTCGGAGCAGAGGTCGGATGTCAAGCTCGTCAACGGTCCACAACGAATCGGCAATTGTCTGGTCTGAAAGCACTATGGCCGGAGCCTGGAATCGCTCGGCAAGTTCGAATGCTCGCCTGGTGCAGGACGCAGCCTGACTCGCGTTCCCTGGCGCGAACACGAACCGCGGGAACTCGTCCTGGGAGGCGTTGATTACGAACAGAAGCTCGGCCTGCTCGGTTCGAGTCGGGAAGCCGGTCGCCGGCCCTGGCCGCTGACACAGGATGATGACGATCGGTAGTTCGGCCATTCCTGAGTAACCCAAGGCTTCGACCATTAGCGAAAACCCACCTCCCGAGGTGGCCGTCATCACTCGTGCGCCCGCGTACGAAGCGCCCAACACCATGTTAATGGCGCCGATTTCGTCCTCGGCCTGTTCCAGCACCAGTCCGAATTCCTTCTGCCGGCGGGCGAGGAACTCCATGATTCCGGTCGAAGGCGACATCGGATAACCGGCATAGAACCGGATTCCAGCACTCAGAGCTCCCACTGCGACTGCCTGATTGCCGGTCAGGAGTATGCGCGGTACCGGATGTCCCTTCGGCGGTATCCGACATGGACAGTCCGGCGACACTTGCTCCCTTATTACCTTGAATCCGGCCCGGACGCACCGGCGGTTCTGTTTCACCGTTTCACTTCCCTTACGGCTTAGTTGATTGGACAGGATTTCTTCCAGTTGGGCCGTGTCAAATCCGACCAAAGCGCACATTGCGCCGAGTGCAACAGCTCCGGCCGCTACTCTGTCAGCGCCCTGCTGTTTTGCGATTTCCTGCATTGGCAGGGTTACGACCTGTGCGATATCCGAGGCCCGGACCCTAGGACTTTGGCCTTCCTTCAGTATAACCCCGCCTTTCACCATTTCTCGCTTGTGCTCCTCGACCGAGAAATCATCCAGCGCCAATAGCACGTTTATCTTTCCGCTGATAGCAGATATCGGCTCCTCAGAGACCCTTATCCGCGTGAAATTGTGTCCGCCCCGGATTCGGGACATTACGTCCGGGTATGCGAAAACGTGATACCCGGATCGGGAAAATAGACGTGCCAGCGTTTCGCTGGCAGATCGGACACCTTGTCCGGCTTCGCCGGCGACGACGACAGTGACGTCAACCATTGCTTTATCGTAGGATGAAAACTAACCCGGTCAAGGAATATCCTGTACGGGTCGGTGCCGCGGTATCAGAGACTTAAGGAATGGCCGGCGATAGAGCCCGACGCCGACAACAAACTCCCGGCACCGGATGAGTACGAAACCGTCTTCGGCCGGCGCTACCGTTTCCAATTGCTCGCCACCAATCAACCGTACGGCCTGAGATTCGGTTACGTCAATGCAGTTACGCGTAGCGTACCTGCCGAGGATTTGCATTGCCCATGTGGTTGGCTTCACAGAATGAGGGAACACACGCAGTAGTCTTATGCCCCGACGCATCGGCCTCACTGCATTGAAGGCCATGACTTCGTGGGTGCCGACGAACACCGCACCTGGTCCAGTCGCGGTACCCAGTCGCTGGAATACCACGGCCGGGACCCCGAAACGTTCGCATAATTCTCGCACCGGCCGTGGAGTTGTAGCTGACAGTGCAGAAGGTGACCTGGACCTTGGCTCTTGGGTTCTGCGTTGAGGGATCGAACTTTGATTGGCTATTCCCTCCCGGAATCCGGTCTCATCGGTTGTCCGTCCTTTTCTTATCAGCGCTACGAAGAAAGCCTCGCTGTCATTGTCCTGAGGCAGAATGCGGCGGCAATTGCGTAATGCACCAGGGAAAGTTCTGCCCCGCCATTTCTCAAGAGCTGGTCGCATCGCGAAACCGGGCAGCTCGACCGGCAAAACCTCAGCGTCCGGGAACTTGTCCAGCACGTGCACGACAACTTCCTCGTTCTCCTCCGGTGCAATGGTACAGGTTGAATACACCATTACTCCGCCCGGTTTCAAGCTTCGATAACCAGCAACCGCAAGTCCTTTCTGCAGCCGGCCGAAACGCTCGCATGCCTCGACCGACCAGCGGTCTAGGGCCTGACCTGATCTCCGGATGGTTCCCTCACAGGTGCAGGGCGCGTCAACCAGTACCCGGTCGCATTTACCCGCAAGCCGTCGCGATAGTAACACGCCGTCCATCCGGCAAACGGCAACGTTAAGGCATCCGGCCCGGTCAATGTTACCGAGTAGGCCCCTAATCCGCTGACTTGAGGAATCGTTTGCAATCAGCAGCCCTGTGTTTTGCATCATTGCCGCCATCTGGGTAGTCTTTGAACCCGGTGCTGCTGCCATGTCCAGCACGAGTTCGCCGGGATTCGGGTCAAGCACAAGCGGCGGCACCATCGAAGATGCATCCTGCAGGTAGTAAAGTCCGATGAAATGACCGAGTCTCTTACCCAGTCCGTCAGCTTCCCTGACCTCAAACGCAAGGTCCCACCAGGGCGACTGGTTCGGCGCGAGATCGCCAATCCACTCAAGGACTTCTTCTCGGCTTGCTTTGAGCGTGTTGACCCGCAGTGTTCTTCTGGGCGGGCGGAGCATTGCATCAGAAAAGGCCTCGAAGTCGGGTATGAACTGCTTGTAGCGTTCTACAAATTCTGGTGGTAAAGTTCGTCGCGAGGTATCAGCCATGACTCACATCTTGCTTCCGGCTGCACAACCGCGGAGCTATCGGTTGCAATGGTTCAGACTTGCCGGAATCATTGTATCCAGCGTTCGTCATTGGTCTCCTTTTCCTTGTAGAACAGCTCTATCCGGCGCAAAGCTTCCAACTTCTCCTGGCCGCCTAGCTTCGCCTGTCTGATACTCTTCTCCAGAATCGCGATGGTCTGGTCATACCCGGCCTTGTCAACCGGATATGGATAACCGTCCTTGCCACCGTGTGCGAAGGAGTAGGTCGTCGGGTCGCGGAAGCTCGGCTTTGCGCCGAGAACGATATCAGCAACCAGGGCCAGGGCTCGCACGGTCTTCGGTCCAACTCCAGGCACGAGCAAGAGCTCGGCAAAGTCCCCAGGCTGTTGTTCGTATGTTGCGAGGAGCCTCTTATACAGGTATCGACCTGCCATGTCCGAACCGAGGATTGGGTGGTGTTCGGGCAAGGCGAGATATCTCGCATGGCTCAGTTCCCGACAGACCCTGCTCGGATGCTCGGTTGCGAGCGTGACGGATGCCTGACGGCAGTCCTTGGCTTCCCGAGCAACCATATTCAGCACCTTGTCTGAACGGTCGCCGGCGATGCCTGCGTGGGGCTCATTCACAAAATCGTCCAGGCCGATGGACAGCCAGTGGTAGCGTCTTGCCCATCCCGTATCGGGGTTCATCCCCTGCTGTACCACGGCCCAGGTTCCAATCGTTGTTCCGAAGAACACGTGCTGGTACACCTGGAAACCATCCTGCAATGCGGCTGAATCTACCTTGGCCGTGAGTCGGCTAGCCCGGACCAACCGATCAGCGTCAAGGCCGAAACGGTCGGAGAACTTGCGGATCTCATCAGGAGTGTTACGCGAGACCGCACCTTTGCCGCCGCAGACGTACAGCCCGAGGTTTTCCTCGTCGCCTTTCACGGCTTCCTTCAGGGCTGCGCACACCGTTGTTGTCAGGCCCGAGGAGTGCCAGTCGAAACCGAGTGCGCACCCGAGGCTCTGGAACCAGACCGGGTCTGATATCCGACGCAAGAATTCTTCGCTGCCGTATTCAGCAATGATTAGCTGAGTAATCGCCCGGCCCAACCTTACCATTCGGGAGAAGAGCCACTTCGGTGTCGTACCCCAGTGCAAGGGCAACGTTGCATGGCCGGTTCGCACACACGAATTCTAACCGAAAAGTCGTATTCGTGCCAAGACTGAAAACACTGGCAGTTACAGTAAAGTGTGACTGGGATCACAGGCGGCACAGGTCTCGGTGGCTGCGGCTGGGGTAACAAAGAGTAGGAGAGTAGTTTATGTGCAATGCCGTTTGGTTGGGTTGACAGATGCGAACCTGGCCCATAAGCTGAGATGGGTACCAATGGCTAGAGACCGACCAGCAGTAGCCGAGTTGGATACTGGACGCCGCCGCTGTCCGAGTTCCAGCAAGCGCCCGTCTTACCTGGGGCGTTGTTGTGTCCATGGACTTGGCGTGTTGCTGTCTGTTCTAGCACTGGTTTGGACAGTGCGTTGTTCTGGAGAGCGGCCGCCGGGCAGGCCAGCGGCCGGGGGGCCGACTCAGGGCAGGCCCGGGGATACTTTGTGGTTCTGGGCTACGAGCTTTGATACCGACGGCGGTGACTTGTCGTACCTATTTGACTGGGGCGATGGTTCGAGCCATGAATGGTCTGCAGAACTTGTTGCGGGTGATACGTTCTTTCGGCCTCACATCTATTTGGACAGCGGTTGTTACACGGTGCGTGTGCGTGCACGGGACCGGAGCAGGCTTGAGTCGGACTGGTCCAGTCCGCTGGCGGTTACGGTCGTGATGACCGGGCCCTATGTTACGGCTGCACCCCAAGGTCCGTCCTCGGCATATGTGGATACCGTTTGCTGGTTCAGCGTCGTTCCCGGTCATGTATCCGGGGAAAGCGTAAGCGTTCAGTTCGACTGGGGTGATACGCTGGGTGCGTGGTCAGGCTTCGGGTCCGCGGGTCGAGTCGCAAGCGACAGCCATACATACCGACAGACCAGAACATTTGCAGTCCGGGCCAGGGCCAGGGACAAGAGTGGAAGTATGAGTCTGTGGTCAGAGCCTCTTTCCGTCTCAGTGAGCGGTTGGCCGCTTGAACCGCCGCGTAATCTTGCGCTCAGGGCTACGAGCGGCACGAATGTTCGGCTGCGCTGGACTGCTGGCCACAATCCGGGTTCAGTGTGGTACCGGGTATGGTTTCGACCGATCGGCGGCGTATTCGGGCTGGCAGATTCCACTCAGAAGACAAGCTCTTACCATGATCCGATTGGCCGGACCGGGTTCTACACGGTTTCATCGGTATTCGGCTCTGAGGAGCGGTTCGCGGTTGAAACCCTGAGTACGGTTCCGGTTCTTACACCGACGACACTGCTGTACGAGCTGAACGCTGGTGGAGAATCGGGTTATGGCTGGGATACCATTACTGGAGCCGGTGGTACGTTTTCGATGGCGGACACGACTAATGCCAGAGCGGTTGATTTCTATTTCACCGACTTTGCGCCTGATTGGACTGGACCGAGGTTCTATTTTGCCACACCGCATCTTGGGCCAGATGACCCGGGAGGCGTACCAGCCGGGTCTTGGCGTCGAACCGGCCTTTTGACATTGTTTGGCAGCGTACAGCAGCCCTTGCCCGAGTACGACAGTCTGCTTTACCGGGACACGGTTGACGCGACCGTGATGGAGTCATATATTGCCATGTTCACGCGGGACGGATACTACGCCTTGGTGAAGAACCTCGGCCCGGATCCGGAACGGGGCACCATCCGATGCGTTTCCTGGTTTCAGCGGGTCAAGGGCCTGCGTCTTATTCAACATGACGACTCAGGCGTGTTATGCCCGGAGCCTGAAGGCAGTACCAGAAGTCGAGGTCGGAACCGATGCGAAGCACCGGGTCCAAGGTGAGCGTTTTCGAGGTGTCCTGCTGGCAGCCTCATCGCCTGTGTATTTCGGTCTTTCCTTATCTAATGAGGCCAGGGCGCCTTTCTCTTCTGTTGGTCGGCCTGGCGGTTCTCGGGTGTGAGGAGGAGCCGCCCGTGCCTTGGCATAATCACGCACCGCTCATACCACACGTTTCGGGCCCGAGCGAGACCTGGGTCGGCATACCGACAAGCTTTGATGTGACGGTGTATGACCCGGATGGTCACAGTGTTGCGGTGTTTCTCGCTTGGGGCGATGGCGATACGACACAGTATCCAGATTTTGTTGCTTCTGGCGCCGCGGTTATGTTCGAACACACATGGCGAAGAGCGGATACGTTCGCTGTGACCGCCCGGTGCTACGATATCTACGATCCGAAGGAGCCGCTTTTCTCTGGCTGGTCAAATTCGCTTCAGGTTGTGGTTCGTTCGTCCGGCGTCCGTTGACACCAGGGCCCGAAGGTCTAGTATTGAGAACAAGTGAGATTCGGTTTTCACGTTTCGATTGCCGGCGGTTTCTCTCACGTGCGTGACCGAGCCGTTGGGCTCGGGTGTGAAACAATACAGGTCTTCACCCGGAATCCGCGCGGGTTCAAGGCTGTGCCCGTTGACCCGGATGAGGCCGCGGCTTTCCGCCGCGACATTGCCGAGTCCGGGATTTCGCCGGTGTTTGTACACGCGCCCTATCTTGTGAATCTTGCGGCCGCGGATGCGAGGAGAAGCCGGATGACCGAAGAGATTCTTGTGTCTGACGCGGAGCGCTGCCAGAGGCTAGGTGTGCGGTTCTTGATAGCGCACGTGGGCCGGGCAACCGGTACTGACGAGGGCCTTGCACTTGAAAACGTGGCAAGGAACGTGAACCGGATTCTGGAAGGTTCGCCTGAGTCTGTAACTTTGCTGCTTGAGAACACCGCAGGTATGGGTACCGAGGTCGGTTACACGTTTGAACAGATTGCTGGTGTCCTGGCACGCGTCAAGACCCGTGACCGGGTCGGGGTCGTGTTGGATACCGCGCACATGTTTGAGGCTGGGTATGACCTACGAACGAAAGCGGGGCTGGACAGGACTCTCCGCCAGTTCGACAGGACAGTTGGACTTTCCCGGTTGCACCTCTTGCATCTCAATGATTCGAAGACCAGCCTGGGCTCACGCAAGGACCGGCACTGGCACATCGGCAAGGGCGAAATCGGGTTTGAGGGGTTCAGGCTTATCGTGAATCATCCCTTACTTTCGTACCTACCTGGTATTATGGAGACACCGCGCAAGAACGTGAGGGACGATCTAGAGAACATGAGGGTCATCCGGGGTCTGGTCCGTACAGACGGGCAGCAGTCTGCCGACAACCGACAGCGGACATGAAGGTTAGATTCTGGGGAGGGTGCCGAACCGTAACCGGGTCAAAGCACCTCCTGACCGCAGGCCGACATCAGTTGCTCCTTGAGTGCGGCCTGTTTCAGGGTCATCGCGACCTGGCCGAGCATACCAATCGGCACCTGCCCTTCAAAGCCCGTGAGATCGACGACTGTGTTGTCAGCCATGCACACATTGACCATGTCGGTAATGTGCCGAATCTGGTCAAGCACGGGTTCCGGGGTACGATTCTTGTTACCAACGGTACTCTGGCTCTTGCCCGGGTTCTGCTTCTAGACTCGGCGAGTATCCAGGAGTCCGATATCAGATACCTGAACAAGAAACGGAGGGAGAGGGGAGAGCCGACCAAGGAACCGGTCTATACGGTCGCAGACGCGCAGGAGTCACTTCGCTATTTCCGAGGCACGCGGTATGCCAAGCCTCAAAGGCTCGGGCCGTTTTCGGTGGTGCTGCACGATGCTGGCCACATACTGGGTTCGGCGCTGGTGGATATCGAGGTCGAGGGAAGAAGGTTGCTCTTCACCGGTGATTTGGGTCGGCGGAAGATGCCGATCATCCGTGACCCAGTGCAGGTTGACCAGGCGGATTACCTTATCATGGAGGCGACCTATGGTGACCGGGTACACACTGACTACAGTCAAGTTGCCGACCGGCTTGCCGCAATCGTCAACCGGGTGTATTCAAGAGGTGGCCGGATAATCGTTCCAGCGTTCGCGGTTGAGCGGTCCCAGGAAATCGTCTATACCCTGAACCGGCTGCGCCAGAACTCTATGATTCCTGAAGTACCGGTGTTCGTTGACAGTCCTTTGGCTGCTAGTGTTACCGAAGTTTTCCGTAGCTTCCCGCAGTATTATGACGACGAGGCGATGGCAGTGCTTGCCGGACACGATGAGCCGTTTGACTTTCCAGGTCTTTCCTACGTCGCAAGCGTCGAGGAGTCCAAGGCGTTGAATGACTTTGCCGGACCGTGCATTATTATCTCGGCCTCCGGGATGTGCGAGGCCGGCCGGGTGCTGCATCACTTGAAGCACGCGGTTTCGGATAAGCGTAATCTGGTGCTACTTGTTTCGTTTCAGGCCGATGGCACGCTTGGTCGCCGGATTGCCGAGCGTCAACCGAGAGTGAGAATCTACGGTGAGGAATACGACCTTAGGTGTGAGGTCGAGGTGATGAATGAGTTCAGCGCCCACGCAGACCGTGACGGGCTGTTGGAGTATGTAGCCCGGATGAATCTGCCCCGGCTGAAAAAGGTTTTCCTGGTGCACGCCGAGACCGGCGCAGCCGAAGCAATGCGTCAGGCGCTGGTGGAGCTTGGTGCGAGAGAGGTGATTATTCCAGAAACGGGGGACGAGCATGAGCTTTAGGAAAGAAGCAAGGTCCGAAGTCAGAAGCCATCGCGCAAAGTGTAGAACGCCGGAGCTGGCAGCCGTGAAAATGGGCGACCCACAGCGTGAGCATCTGCGCCCAGTTTTACCCAAGGCTGCGGCCAGACTACTCTTCCCTCTGCTAGCCTTGGTTCTTGCTGGCTGCTGGCTATTTGAAGACAGTTCTCCGCCGGTGTGCCAAATGTTGCAACCAACTGATTCGTCGCTGGTGAGCGGGATTGTGCTGGTGCGGGCCGAGGCTACCGACACGAGCGGTGTGTCAGAGGTAGAGTTCTTTGTTGACGGTTCGAGGATCGGAACAGATGCGACCCGGCCGTATGAGGTTGAATGGGACACGCGGAATCTTGAGAATCAGAGCTGGCATCAGCTATTCTGTCGGGCAGAGGATTTCTCCGGGAACAAAGGCTATAGTGATACCGTAAACGTGCAGGTGTCAGTGGGCAGCGAGCAGGACATTTTTCATGGTCGTTTCAGCCTTCAGTCCGGTTATTACTGGCCGGTACAGTTTTCGGCCGAGCTGGGCGATACAGTTGCCGGTGAGTTCCGGCTTTCGGGTCCGGGCGTGCTTTCCCGTTTCATCTGGCTTGATGCCGGGAATTACCGCGAGTTTCAGGCAGGACGTTCCTACTCGGCAATTCTTGAGGAAGTAAACCGTGCCGAGTTTACAGTGCGGGCCGGGGTGACAAAAAGCGATTCGTTCTATCTTGTGTTTCTGAACACGAGTGGTTCGCAGATAACATGCTGGGTGAGATTTTCCCTGGAGCAGAGGCAATGAGTATCATACTGCTGTTTCTGTGTTTGTGGCCCAGGCCGGAAATGATGCCGGTGGGGCGGGCCGAGGTTACGTTGGTGCCGGTGCTTGAGCGAAGTTTCGAGTCCGGGTCAGAACTGGCTGTGCCGCACGGCCGGAGCGGCAAAAGTGTTCCTGAAGCAGATGCCCGCATTCCCGGTCAGTACGTTGTCGGGTTCATGCCCGGTTATGAGATTGAAGTCCGGGCCGGGCTGGAGCGGGCCGGGGTTGAGGTTGTGCGTCTGGACCAGGGTTGTGGTTTTTTCGTATGTCATACAGCAAACGAGCGGCTTGACCTGCCCGGGGTCAGGGGTGTGCGCTACATTGAGCCGGACGTGAGAATAGAGGCTTCAAGGATTCCAAATGACCCGTTCTTTCTTACCCAGCAGTGGGATAAGTGGGTAATGTACTCAGACAAGGCCTGGGATATTGCAACTGGTGCGACGGGTGTGAAGGTGGCGGTCATTGACAACGGCGTTGAGTACTGGCATCCAGACTTGGCGGCACGGTTCGTACCAGGGCAGTATGGCCGGGATTTTGTCCGGGACGACGATGACCCAAGGCCGGACAATTCCACAATACCTGAGGCGTTTCATGGTACCCATGTTGCTGGCATTATCGCGGCAGTCATGGACAACGGTGTCGGCGTGGCCGGTTGGGCTCAGGTACAGCTGGTTGCGGTGCGGGTGCTGAATGATTCCGGCTCCGGAGACTTGTCAGACCTAGCGTCCGGAATCCGCTGGGCGGTTGACCGCGGGTGCCGGGTGTTGAATATGAGTCTGGGTGCAAATCAGTCAATGACACCGCTTGAGGAGGCATGCCGGTATGCGGCTCAGAACAATGTAGTGCTGTTCGGAGCTGCCGGGAATGCCGGGGCCGGCACGGTGCAGTACCCTGCGGCGCTGCCCGAGTGTGTCTGCGTAGGTGCGCTTGATGAGTATTCCGGTCTTGCCGACTTCTCCAATTACGGGGCTGAGCAGGAGTTGGTCGCGCCGGGGGTGAGTATACTTTCGACCACAGTTGGCGGTTCGTACGCGCTCGCCAGTGGAACGTCAATGGCTTGCCCGGAGGCTACGGGCGTGGCCGCATTGCTGCTGAGTGCAGGCAACAGTCTATCAGCTTCACGGGTACGGGCGATTCTTGCCGCGTCGGCGATTGACAAAGGGCTAGTCGGTCGGGACGAGTATTTTGGCTACGGCCTAGTGAATGCCGCGAGAGCCATGCAACTGGCAGTGCTGCTCGGCCAAGATTCTGGTCGGCGTGTGTCGGTTCAAGTGATTCGTGGGCCGGTGCGGGTTGTGGACGAGGCCGATGAGATGATGCTCTACGACTGCCAGGGCAGGTTTGTAGCCAGGGTCAGTCGTGGACAGGAGACCAGGGTCAACCCGGGTTCCTACTTCGCGCTGCTTCGTGACCGGCGCGGGTTCAGGAAGAGCAAGTTTGTGGTCCTGCACTAGTATTTCTCAGGCTGGGTATGCGCCGAATTGGGCCGTCCACTTGTTGAGAGCAGCGATGCGTCGGGTGTCGTCTTCAGGGAGGACAAGAGGTCTTCCCCTGCAGTCAATGATGACCCCGGCGAGGCCACCTTCGACCTCAGCCTCGTAGTCCCGGCCCGTTCCGGCACCGACATCGTAGCCGCGTTCCGGTCTGATGACCGCCCGCGCCTTTTCACCAACTGCCAGCGGCAGAAGCTTGACATCGCCGAAGTTGACCGTGGCTTCCTGGGTCGAGCCCTTCTTGTCAGTGATACGGACCGAGACGCATCTCGTGCCTTCTCTTCCTGTTCCGACTGGTGCGATGCTCGTGCCGAGGTGAATCAGACAGTCCTTCTCAAACACCTCGTACGCAGCTTCAGGATGAACTTCAGTGAGTACGCCCAAATGCGGCATCATGAAGATCGAGTCAACGGTCAGACGGGTAACGCCTTCAGGCTGGAATGCGTCAAGGAGCATCATCGCAGCCTGGACTCTTCTCGGCGCATGAGACAGGGCACCGCCAGACCCGACGACGAGCTTCAGGTCCATCATGTTGACCAAGGTCTCGCCTGATGCGGTCTGGTCGAAGGCATCCGATATGGTACGCTCCTGCTGCACACCTTTGAGGCCAACGGCCATTGATTTGTGATGCAGGAGTGCTAAGCGTAGGGCCTCACGGGCAATCGCCTGTTCCAATTTTAGTTCTTCGAGGGTGGCCGGGATAGTTGTGGGCCGGATCATCTTGTTGCGGATGCGGTTGCGCACCTCGGCCGCCTCGATATGGAATGGAACCCAGCGCATGATGTTCTTCTCGCCGGCTTCGGCCAGGACGTTGGATATCGAGTAGGACATACCGAGGTTGGCCGATACTGTGCGGTTGAAAACGCCCTGGAACACGCTGAAGATGTCGGTGGTTGCACCGCCGATATCCACGCCCAGAACCGCGATACCCTGGCTCTTGCCAATGTTCTCAATCAGCAGCCCGACTGCACCAGGTGTGGGCATGATGGGTACATCGGTCCATTCCATGAGCTTGCGATAACCGGGCGCGTGAGCCATAACGTGCTCCATGAAAAGGTCGTGAATCTTGTTTCGGGCCGGCTGCAAGTTCTCCCGCTCGAGTACAGGCCGGATGTTCTCGACGACGACCAGGGCCGACTTCTCGCGCAGCGCCTTTAGGACGAGCTCGCGGGCGTCCTTATTGCCGGCGTAGATGACCGGCAGGTTATAGCCAATTCCGAACCTGGGTTTCGGGTCAGCGGCAGCGATCAGTTCGGCCAGTTCGACGATGTGGGATACGGTGCCGCCATCAACGCCACCGGCTAGGAGAATCATGTCCGGTCGTAGTGTGCGAATGCGCTCGATTTTCTCATGCGGGAGCCGGCCGTCGTTGCTCGCAATCACGTCCATGACAATCGCGCCTGCGCCCAATGCGGCGCGGGCCGCACTCTCTGCAGTCATTGTGACGACGACGCCCGCAACCATCATCTGGAGCCCGCCGCCGGCCGAGGAAGTTGAGATGTAAACGTCCGTGCCCCGCTGTGTGGCTTGTCTGGGTTTCAGGATTCGGTCGCCCTCGAGCAGCTTGACGCCGGACAGTTCCTCGACCTCCATGACCGAGTTCAGAACTCCTTTGGTAACGTCCTCAAAAGGCGCCTCGACCGTAGTCGGTGCCTCGCCTCTAGTCTTGAGCCGGTACTCTGAGCCGGTCTTCTCGATGAGAATCGCTTTGGTTGTGGTCGAGCCGCAGTCAGTTGCCAGGATTCTTGTTATCTTTTCCTTTTCCATGAGGTCTTGCATCCTCCAGTAGCTCAATCTTGCGGATCAGGAGCTCAATGTTAGAACGCTCCTCCAGTAGCGCTGCAATCTCATCGTACTGCCGAAACGGGAATACCGCAGTGATGATGGGCTGTAAGAAGACCATCACCTGCGAGCCGACAAATGACACGGGTTTCGATGACTCGAGCATCACGATAGCAACCGGCGTCAACCTGAGGTCAACAATCTTGCGGGCAATGCGGTCCAGAAGTTCCTCACGACGTTCGAGCGGAATGTCAGAGGCGAACATGGGGCGGAAGTTTTTGGAGGTTGAGAGCTCGGGTGGCCAAGAAGCAAGTTGACCAAGCATTCACGTCCATGCTAGACCCCTTGAACTCCGGGTTGCTGCCTTGGGTAGCATACATCCAGTTCACGCGAGGCACGGGCTTCGTCAAGCCGACGTACCGGGGTGCGGGTCGGAGCCTGATGTAGGGCTTGGGGGTTTGTCTTCGCTTCTTCGGCGATGTCGAGCATTGCCCGGATGAAGTCGTCAAGGGACTCGAGCGACTCGGTCTCGGTCGGCTCGATCATCAGGGCCTCGGGTACGATAAGTGGGAAATACACGGTTGGCGCGTGCACACCGTAGTCCAGAAGCCGCTTGGCTACGTCCAAGGTACGGACGCCGTACTGCTTCAGGTTCGAACCAGAGAAAACGACTTCGTGGAGCGGGATTTCGGAATAGGGGAGATGATACTTAGTCCTGAGCTGGGCGCGGATGTAGTTGGCACTAAGCACCGCATTCTCAGCAACGTCCCGCAGACCGTCAGCACCAAGCATCTTTATGTAGGTGTAAGCCCGTACCAACACGGCGAAGTGGCCATGGAACGCCAACACCCGGCCGATGGAGTCGGGGAGGGAGTAGTCAAGGTAGAAGGAGGAAGAACAGGGAGACTGAGTAGCCGATTTTTTCTTCACCAGTGGCACCGGCAGGAAAGGTGCTAGGTTGTTTTTTACCGCGACCGGGCCGGAACCAGGGCCGCCGCCGCCGTGCGGAGTGGAGAATGTCTTGTGCAGATTAATGTGCATTACGTCGAACCCGACGTCTCCGGGTCGGTGAACCCCGAGATAGGCGTTGAGGTTAGCACCGTCAAGATACACCAACGAACCCCGGCGATGCATTATTTCGCAGATTTCCTTCACCTGGGTCTCGAATATGCCCAGGGTGTTGGGGTTGGTGACCATCAAACACGCAACGCAGTCAGAACACTGGCGCTCCAGCTCGGCCAGGTCAATCCGGCCCTGCTCGTTTGACTTGATCTCCACCGATTTGAACCCGGAGAGCGTCACCGAGGCCGGATTCGTACCGTGAGCAGAATCAGGCACAAGAACAAAGGGCCGGCTTTCCCCTTTCTTTTCAAAATACTTCCGAATCATCAGGATGCCGGTAAGTTCACCGTGAGCGCCGGCCGCAGGTTGAAGTGTCACCGCATCGAATCCGGTAATCTCCTTGAGAAACTCGCCTAGCTCGTACATTAGACGCAGCACACCCTGGCAGCCTGATTCGGGAACAAGCGGATGCACTCTGGCAAACCCAGGTAGACGGCAGGCGACCTCGTTTACCTTTGGGTTGTACTTCATCGTGCAGGACCCGAGCGGGTAGAACCCTTTGTCAACATGGTGATTGAGGACCGACAGCCGCGTGAAATGGCGGACGATGTCAATCTCGCTGAGTTCAGGCAGGTCGGGCAGCGGGACGGACCCGTAATCCGGTTCAACTGATGGCACGTCGAGCTGAGGTAGAGACCACGCTCTGCGCCCTGGCCGCGCAAGTTCAAACAGCGTTTTTTCAGTACTCATGGTGACTCAGTCGGCCGAGCAGAAAGGAGCGGACGGCAGGGAACAGCCAAGCAAGTTCTTGTTTGGTGATTTCATGTTCACTTTCGGTGGCATGCGAGAAAACGGGCAAGCGAGCGGTCGTAGGTTTTCTCGACCTCGGCCGGGAAGTAGCAACCGGGCAGCTCACCCTTATCGCGATGGTAGGCAAGACATTCGCAGCACCGGCCCTTACGCGCACACGGCTCATAGGTGCAGGTACAGTACCGGGTGTTATTCCTGATATTGCACTCCATCACCTGCTCCCGAACTCCTGCTTCAAGAATCGGGCATAGGCGTCTAGCTCAGTCCTTGTTCTCTTTTCCGTGACCGCAACAAGGAGCAGGCTCTCCCATTCCCGCCTGAAGCATCCTAGGTCAACGCCGCACAGCAGGCCATGTTTCATCCCCTCCGCGATGATTGCACGGGCCGGAACCGGGGTGCGGACAACGAACTCCTTGAAGTAGGGGTTTCTGTTCCACAGCGTGAATCCCGGTATCTTGGCGATGGCAGAAGCCAGGTACGAAGATTTTGCGTGGCATTGAGTGGCGACTTCCCTGAGGCCGTCCGGGCCCATCCAGCTCAGGTACACGCTGGCAGCCAGCGCGCATAGCGCCTGGTTGGTGCAGATATTAGAGGTAGCCCTTTCCCGGCGGATATGCTGCTCGCGCGTCTGAAGCGCCAGGACATAACCGATGTTACCATCAAGGTCCGTGGTGCGGGCTACCAAGCGGCCGGGCATGGTGCGGACGTATCTGCGCCTAGTGGCCATAAGCCCGAGGTAGGGTCCGCCAAAACTCAGAGGGATGCCTAAACTCTGACCTTCAGCAACTACAATATCAGCGTCATAAGTTCCAGGAGCAGGCAGGATTCCCAGTGAAATCGGATCAACCGCGACAACGAGCAGTGCTCCGGCTGCGTGGGCCAGGCGGCCGATTTCTACCGTCGGCTCGAGACTGCCCAGGAAGTTGGGGTGCTGGACGATGACTGCGGCCACGTCCGAGGATAGCGATTTTTCGAGGCTGGCCAAGTCTGATGAGTCATTGACGAGCGCGACTGTTTCTACTGGGATGCTGAGTCCCTGGGCATACGTCTGCACCACCTGAACATAGCGGGGGTTCACCCCGCCTGAGAGCAACACCCGAGACCGGTGGGTAATGTCGCGGGCCATGTGCGTTGCCTCGGCCAGGGCTGAGGCACAGTCATACATCGAGGCGTTGGCAACTTCCATGTCAAACAGTCGACAGATCAGGGACTGAAACTCGTAGATTGACTGCAATGTCCCCTGACTTACTTCAGCCTGATACGGAGTATAGGCGGTGTAAAACTCGGACCGGCTGATTATGGCATCCACCACTGCCGGGATGAAGTGGTCGTAGGCTCCGCAGCCGGCAAAACAGATTAGGTCTTGGTTTGCCTCAGCCAGTTGACCAAGCTCAGCCAGGACTTCGAGTTCCGAGACAGGAGCTGGTAACTCGAGTCTGCGCTTGAGCCGGATGTCTTTCGGGATGCCGGCGAACAGCTCGTCAACTGTCCTTACGCCGATGCGTTCGAGCATTAGCCTACGGTCTTCGTCGGTGTGAGGGGTGAAACACACGGTCGCTGTCCTCAGTGCCTTAGCGCTTCCTGCCGTTAGGTTGACCGGTCATCGGGGGTTTGCAGCTAGTGGTGTTCGGACTTCCTGACGAGTTCGGTGTACGCGGTCGAGTCGAGCAGTCCCTTGAGTTCGTCCGGGTTGGAGAGTCTGAGTTTGGCCATCCATCCGGCTCCGTACGGGTCCTTGTTGACCAAGTCTGGAGCGTCCTTCAGCGACTCGTTGGCTTCGATTACCTCGCCTGAGACTGGTGCGTACAGGTCGGCAACTGCCTTCACCGCCTCGATCGTACCCATCGGTTCGTCCCGTTTGACCTGCCTGCCTACGGTGTTGATTTCCACATAGACAATGTCCGAGAGCTCACGCTGGGCAAAGTCGGTGATGCCGGTAGTTACGACGTCGCCATCGATTCTCACCCACTCGTGTGTCTTTGTGTATTTCAAGTCTCCGGGTATGTTCGCCATTCTCTCTCCTATTGTTTTCTGGAGCCGTGCTTATAGAACGGGGGCTTTACTATTCTGGCTCCTGCTCTTCGACCACGGATGTCAATTTCTAGCTCGGTGCCGGTGCCGGCCAAGTCCCGGCGGACATAACCGAGTGCAATTCCCCTATCTAGCGATGGCGACCTGGTGCCACTGGTAACGTGCCCTACTTCCACGTCCTTCGACAGGATAGAATAGCGCGGTCTGGGGATGGAGTTGTCGAGCATCTCAAGGCACACGAGACGGCGCGTCGGCTTTTCCTCGTGTACTCGGCGGAGCACGTCCTGGCCAATGAAGCCGCCAGGTTTGTCCAGTTTGACCACCCAACCCAGTCCAGCTTCAATCGGGTTGGTGGTCTGGTCAATGTCATTTCCATAGAGAGCCATTTTCATCTCAAGTCGCAAGGTGTCGCGCGCACCCAGGCCGATTGGCTCAATCTCAAACTCACGACCGGCGTCAAAGATGGCGTCCCATACTGTGCTGGCGTATTTGGCCGGAAAGTACAGCTCAAAACCATCCTCGCCGGTATAGCCGGTGCGGGAAACAAGCATTTCGACGCCGGCCAGCTCAGTCCGCGCCGCCCGGTAGAATCCGATGGTGGAGAGGTCGGTTGAGCATATCTTCTGTAACGTTGGCTCAGCCTTAGGTCCCTGGACTGCCAGCTGGGCAATTTGGTCGGTCAAGTTCTCGAACTGAGCATCTCCGGACAAATGTTGCCTGAGCCAGGCAGTGTCCTTTTCGTTGTTGGCTCCGTTAACAACGAGCAGATAATGGTCGGGAAGCCGATATATGACCAGGTCGTCCACAATACCGCCGTGAGGGTAGCACATGACTGAGTACTGGGCCTGATTTACCGCGAGCGTTGAGACATCGTTTGTCGTCAGGTAGTTGATGAAGTTCAGTGCTCCATTGCCACGGACCACGATACGACCCATATGAGACACGTCGAATACGCCGACTGCGGTCCTTACCTTCTTGTGCTCCGGGATAATTCCCCGGAACATGACCGGCAGGTCGTATCCGGCAAAGTTGACCATCCGGCCGCCCGCGGCCAGGTGCTTACCGTGGAATGGTGTTGTCTTGAGCATGGAAGCCAATATTATCGGCGTGTCTCAGATAGTCAAGGGTACGATTTTCCCTGTGCCATTATGACATTATCCTTGTGGTTTCACAGATTCGGACGCCGGGGTTGACTTACGAGGTGCGGCTCATATACTGACGCACCGCATAAGATAAGAAAGGAGCATCGGTGAATATCAGTCCCGTATTTTGGATTGCACCCGGCGGCGCAGTTGTGGCGCTCCTGTTCGCATTGTACCTGGCCTTGAGAAACCTCAGTATGAGCGAGGGTACCGAGCCAATGAAGGAGGTGGCTAGGGCGGTGCGAATCGGCGCAACAGCATACCTGAAGCAGCAGTACAAGGGCGTCGGCTTGTTCTTCGGAGTGGTCTTTGTGCTACTCTGCATTCTGGCGGTGCTCCGCCTTCAGTCGTGGTTTGTGCCATTTGCGTTCTTGACCGGCGGATTTTTCTCCGGCCTCTCGGGCTTCATCGGAATGTCTATTGGTACGCGCTCCAGCGCCCGGACCACCGAGGCGGCCAAAGTTAGTCTGAACTCCGGTCTGCGGGTGGCGTTCAATTCCGGGATGGTGATGGGCCTGACAGTGGTCGGGCTGGGTCTTGTGGACCTTTCTATCTGGTACTTGGTACTGAACGCGGTTTACGCACACCTGCCGGTGGTGGAGAAGCTGACGGTCATTACCTCGACGATGATTGCATTTGGCATCGGCGCTTCGTCGCAGGCGCTGTTCGCCCGTGTTGGCGGTGGCATTTTTACCAAAGCCGCTGACGTGGGAGCCGACCTGGTCGGCAAGATTGAGGCTGGTATTCCTGAGGATGACCCGCGCAATCCTGCAGTCATTGCGGACAATGTTGGCGACTGCGTCGGTGACATTGCGGGGATGGGAGCGGACCTGTACGAGTCCTATGTTGATTCCATAGTTGCTTCGATGGCGCTGTCGGTCGTCGCCTTCGCTGCCATCGGCGGAACCGCAAGTGTCAACGGCGTGCTGCTGCCGATGGTGCTGGCCGGAGCAGGCATACTGTCCTCCATTGCCGGCAGCTTCCTGGTGCGCGCGGGAGAAAAGGCCGAGCAGTCAGTTTTGTTGCGTGCCCTACGCTCAGGCGTGTGGGGTGCCACAGTCCTTGCGGCCGTACTAGGATTTCTTGCCGTACGGTGGCTTCTGCCTGAGCATCTTGGTGTCTATTGGGCGATTCTGTCCGGGCTTCTCGCCGGTGTCGTCATCGGTTACTTCACCGAGCGGTTCACATCTGATTCGTACCGACCAGTGCAGGGTATCTCAAGCGAGGCAAGGACATCTTCTGCGACCGTTCTGCTCGAAGGGCTGGCCGTAGGTATGAACTCGACTCTGCCGATTGTCGTCACGGTGGCGGTTGCAATAATCACCAGCTACTACATGGCTGGCGGTGCGTCGAACCCGGGGCTTGGTCTCTATGGTATCGGTATCTCTGCGGTTAGTATGCTCTCAACACTCGGTATCACGCTTGCAACCGATGCTTATGGCCCGGTTGCTGACAACGCTGGTGGTAATGCCCAGATGACCGCGCAGGAGCCAATCGTGCGAGAGCGGACCGACGCCCTGGATGCCTTAGGTAACACCACTGCTGCGACCGGCAAGGGGTTTGCCATCGGGTCAGCGGCCCTGACCGCGCTGGCGTTGATCGCTGCCTACCGTGGAGAAATCGTTGTCAAGGCTCCAGAGATTCTCGGTGCGGCGGCAAGTGAGTACGTCAGCAGACTTGAATTCACTCTGCTCAATCCACGACTCATCGCCGGGCTATTTCTGGGTGCGATGCTGCCGATGGGGGTGAGTTCAATGATCCTCCGAGCGGTGGGTAGAACTGCTTCAAAGATTGCCGAGGAGGTGAGACGGCAGTTCCGGGAGATTGCCGGCTTGATGGAAGGTAAGGCGAAACCTGACTACGCCAGGGCGGTGACTATCTGCACCAAGGCCGCTCAGAAAGAGATGGTTGCGCCGACGCTTCTCGCAATTGTCGGACCGATTGTAGTCGGCGTGCTACTGGGTGCCGAAGGCGTGGCTGGTTTCCTGGCCGGTGGCCTCGCGGCCGGCTTCTGTCTGGCGATATTCTCGGCGAATGCGGGTGGAGCATGGGACAACGCGAAGAAGTACATCGAGAAAGGAATGTTCGGTGGCAAGGGTTCTCCGGCCCACCATGCGGCAGTCGTCGGAGACACGGTTGGCGATGCGTTCAAGGATGCGTCCGGACCGTCTCTGAACATACTCTTGAAACTTCAGTCGATGGTCTCAATTGTGGTGCTGGGGTTGGTACTCAAGGTGTCGTCCTACCTGCCGTGGCTGAAATAGGGAATGAATTAGGTTCTACGGGGATGAGAGGGTCGATGCAATCTCGCAGTCCTGGGTGACACGCAGGACTTCCTCGACAGTTGTGAGACCCGATTGGGCCTTAGCCAGCGCATCTTCACGCAGCGTTCTCATACCTTGCTTGACAGCCTGCTCCCGGATTTCCTCGGCCGACTGACGGGTCATGATCATCTGCCGGATGGCTGGGTTCATGGTCAACAGTTCGAATATGCCAAGCCGCCCTCGGTAGCCGCGGCCAGAGCACGCAGAACAACCGCGGCCGCGCACAAGCCGAACCTCGGGATTGAGCCGAAGCCGGGTAGTAAGCTCGACGGCGGGCCGATACTCCTCGCGACACTGCTGACAGACGCGGCGACACAGCCGCTGAGCGAGCACGGCAAGGATGCTTGAAGAAACAAGGAAAGGTTCGAGGTTCATGTCTAGGAGCCGGGTTAGGGTCGAGGCGGCGTCATTGGTGTGCAATGTGGAAAGCACGAGGTGACCGGTGAGTGCGGACTGGAATGCGATTTCCGCAGTTTCGGCATCGCGAATCTCACCCACCAGGATGACGTCGGGATCCTGACGCAGTATTGAACGCAGCCCGGACGCGAATGTCACGCCGGCCTTCGGACTCACCTGGCACTGTCTTATCCGGGGGAGCCGGTACTCTACCGGATCTTCAAGTGTGATGATGTTCCGCTCTTCGCTGTTCAGCTCGGTCAGCATCGAGTACAGAGTTGTCGTCTTACCTGAGCCGGTTGGGCCGGTCACGAGAATGATGCCATGTGGTTGGCGAAGAACCCTCTCGAAGCGTGACGCCGTAGCTTCGTCCAGACCCAGCTCGGTCAGACGTAGCGTACTCGCCGACTTATCGAGCAGCCGCATGACGATGTTCTCACCCCAGATGGTCGGGAAGGTAGAGACTCTCACGTCGAGCTCGCGGGAGGCAACGCGGAAATCGAATCGCCCATCCTGGGGCCGCCGTCTGTCCGAAATATCCATGCCAGCGAGTATCTTCACCCGTGAGACTACAGCGGCGTGGAGCCGAGTGGGAAATCGTCCGGTTTCGCGCAGTAGGCCGTCGACGCGGCTGCGAACGCGAAGTTCGTGCTCATTCGGTTCGATGTGCACGTCCGAGGCTCGTTCAGCAACTGCCTGCTCTAGTAAAGAGTTGACGAAGCGCACAACCGGAGCCTCGCTGGCTAGGTCTTCCAGGCAGCGGCGGGTCTGTTCGGCCTCGATAAATCGCAAGGCTACGTCGGCCTCGCAGACTACCGCAGCCGCGTCCAATGCAGAGCTCGGCTCCGGCTGGTAGCGTTGACTAATGACGGTGCGAATTGCCTCAGGGTCGGCGACGACTGGGCTGATCTCCATGTTAACAGTTCGGTGTAACTCGTCGAGTGCAGCGATGTCATCCGGCCGAGCGGTTGCGATCGAGAGGCGGTCGTTGACACGAAAGAGAGGGACGAATTGATGCTTGCGGCATAGCTCCGCCGATATCATTGCCAGCACTTCAGCATCGAACCGGTAGCTATTCAGATCAACGTAGGGTAGGTTCAATTCCTCGGCCAGCATCTCGTAGAGCCGGGACCGGGAAAGAATGCCACGGCGTACGACAACGTCCTCAAGGTCTGACTCACTTTTTGCCGCCTCGTGACCTAGACTGGCGATTTCAGACTCTTCCAATCCGACCCGGTCACGAAGCAACTTGCGGAGCCGGTATTCGTTCATCGCCATTGATGGTGGGACGAGACTCGGCGCCGTCCGCGTCTGCCCGATTTCGGTTGAGGAGACTTGCAACGTAGCCCAGCAATTCTTCGGGTCGGAACGGCTTGGTTAGATAGGCATCGGCACCAAGAGCCGCGGCATTCTGTTGATCGGCCGGCTTATTTCGTGCACTGAGGATTATGACCGGTATGTCGGCGAAACGCTGGTCGCGCTTCAGCATAGCACAGACCGAGAAACCATCGGCACCTGGCAGCATGAGGTCTAGTATGACTAGGTCAGGACGTTGGCTGCGCACGCGGGCGAGCGCCTCGAGTCCGTTGCGCGCTACCTCGACTGCGTAACCGGCGGCCTGCAGCCGAGCGCAGAGCACAGCACGGATGTCGGGTTCGTCGTCCACTACCAGAATGCGCGCCATGGGACTCAGGCTC
>JBDRUN010000013.1 GCA_039801365.1 candidate division WOR-3 bacterium | reverse complement strand
CATAGAATTGTAGACACCGCTTCATCTTTTTTCCACAGCTTTCGATAGTATCTCCCAGCGTCGGGTGTTGCCATGTGAGTGCACACAGGATATAATCCGGTATCGAATCGGTCTCTGGGCGAAGAGTTTACACCATCAGCCAGGTGAACCGGCTGGTGGCTGGAATGCTCGCCGAGTATTTCTCGGACATCTGGGTTGCGGGTGAGGTTTCCAATTTGCGCGCCTATCCCTCTGGACACTTGTATTTTGTACTCAAGGACAAGGACTCTCAGATTGACGCGGTCTGTTTCCGGTCATCGGCAGAGTTGCTCAAGTTCAGGCTGGAGGACGGGCTTGAGGTCGTGGCTCACGGTAGGGTTGAGGTGTACGTTCCCCGCGGAAAGTATCAGCTTGTTCTTGACCGTCTTGAGCCCAAGGGACTGGGTGCACTGCAGCAGGCGTTCGACCAGCTCAAGGAGAAGCTGCGCAAGGAGGGACTGTTCGCACCAGAGCGGAAGCGGTCGCTGCCTGAGTTTCCCCGGGTGCTCGGCATTGTTACTTCCCCGGTCGGGGCCGCGATCCGTGATATGCTCAAGACGCTCAGAATACATCGGGCGAGGATGAAGGTGCTGCTGTACCCCGCTCAGGTGCAGGGTGAAGGTGCTGCTGCGCAGATTGCCGAGGGTATTAGGTCTTTGAGCGAGCATCCTGGCGTTGACGTTATCATCGTTGGGAGGGGTGGCGGGTCGTTGGAGGACCTCTGGCCGTTCAATGAGGAAGTTGTGGCCCGGGCGATTGCTGCTTCACGTGTACCGGTCGTGTCAGGGGTCGGGCATGAGACTGACTTCACGATTGCAGACTTCGTAGCCGATGTCAGAGCCGCAACGCCGACGGCAGCGGCTCAGCTTGTGGCGCACGGCTGGAGCGAGGCCGAAGACCGGCTCAGAGACGCAGGCCGAACGCTCCTGGAGAACATCGAGCAGGTGCTTCTTGACCGGGAACAGCGGCTCGCCGAACTTGTGCGACATCGGGCTTTTGAGGTCGTGCGCAGCCGGATGGCCGATGCTGAGCACAGTCTGGGCTGGGTGCTGCTTCGATCCGAGGCGGCATTGAATGCGCGGTTAGGCAGGGGCCGGGAAAGTCTCGCTCGTGCAAGCGAACGGCTCGCAAGTCTGCATCCGACTGCGGTCCTGGCCCGCAGCCAAGTCGTGCTTGGCGAGCTGATGGCACGGCTGCGATCAACGGTGGAAATGGATTTGGCCAGGACCGGTACTAGACTCGCACAGTTATCAGGCCAGCTGGACGTGCTCAGTCCGCTGGGCAGCTTGGCGCGAGGATATTCGATATGCCACCGGCTGGACGGCGTTCTGGTAAGAAGCGTCCGTCAGGTGAGTACCGGGGACTGGGTGAATGTCCGGGTTTCGGACGGCAGCATCGGGTGCGAAGTAATGGGAGCCGACTTGGAAACCGGAGGTGTCTAGATGAAGAAGGACGAGCAGGTCAGCCATAAGGGACGCGAAGCTTGCCAGAGGTCAGGCCGGCAAGGTCTCCAGAATCATGGGGCAGACGTTCCTGATGAGCAGATTGATTTCGAGAAGGCGCTAAAGGAGCTTGAGGGAATCGTGACCCAGCTTGAACAGGGTAATCTGACGCTTGAGCGGTCGCTTGAACTGTTTGAGCGCGGGGTGCAGCTCGCCCGTCAGTGCAAGGCCCGGCTCGACGCGGCCCAGCTCCGAGTATCGCAACTGGTCAAAGAGAAGGAAGGAATAATGTCTGAGGTGCCGTTTGAGGAGGAACCCGAAGAAGAAAGGTGAGACTCCTGATGGGGACTGATGTCCGGATGTTGGGGCACGAAGGTCGAAGTATTGAAGGAGACATGCGATGAACAAGTGTAGCGAAGGCGAAATCGGCTATGTGATCGAGGTCAACGGTGAACGGGCTTTGGTTGAGCTGACCGCTTGCACTACCGAGGCCATGGCAGGCGAGTACTATCCGGGCCAGCCCGGTTCCCATGTGGAAATCGCGCTGCGGGAGCGACGGGTTATCGGCATCGTGACGAGCGTGCGGATGGACCCTGCGGTCCAGCCACCACGCAACGTCGCCGAGTGCGTGCTGGTCGGAACTCTGGATGCGCGCGGCCGGTTTACCCGGGGCATTGCCGTCTACCCCACAGTTGGGCAGAAGGTAAACATGGTCACGGCTCAGGACCTTGCCAGCATTTTCGCCGGTTTTGCCGAGTTTGCCTACTCTTTTGCGCGTCCGGCCCTGGCACCGGAGCAAAGGGTATATGTTCAGGCTGACCGGTTCTTCGGGCAGCACATTGCGGTCCTCGGTACGACTGGGTGCGGTAAGTCCTGCACCGTGTGCAGCATGTTGCAGGCGGCAATTGCCAAGTATCCAGACACTCACATCATCGTCCTTGACCTGCACGGTGAGTACGCAGCAGCATTCAATGAGAAGGATGTGCTGCTCATCACGCCGGAAACGCTCGAACTGCCGTACTGGGTGCTGAACTTTGAGGAGTTTGCTGAACTGACTGTTGACCCGGCCGAGGCCACAGCCAAGAACCAGTTGACGGTGCTACACGACGCTCTGAACCGTGCCCGGCAGGGTATGACGACCAAGGAGACAGCAGCGATTGCAAAGTCGCTGACCGTGGATTCGCCAGTGTACTATAAGCTCGACGACTTGGTGAATCAAATCCGGAACTGGAACATCCAGCTTGTTCTGAGCAGTGACGGCAAAATGGTGCCGGGGCCGCTGTACGGCGTCTTTGACCGGTTCCTTATCAGGTTCGAATCTAAGACGTCAGACCCCCGTTTCGGCTTCATGTTTGCGCCAACCCGATTCAAGGACAACAAGAGTCTGACCCAGCTCTTGGCCGAATTTCTTTCAATTGATTCGGGCCACAGGATGGCAGTCATTGACCTTTCGGGCGTACCGTCTGAGGCGGTCGGGGTCGTGGCGGCGGTCGTGTCCAGGTTGGCTTTTGAGTTCAACATGTGGAATCCGGATAGAGACCGGTTTCCAATTCTCATGGTCTATGAGGAAGCGCACAACTACGTGCCGCGGAATTCGAGCGTCCACACGACTCCGGCCAAGACTGCGGTCGAGCGAATCGCCAAGGAAGGCAGGAAATACGGGGTTGGTGCCGTGCTGGTGAGTCAGCGGCCGACCGAGCTTTCCGAGACGGTTCTGTCCCAGTGCAACACTTTTGTCGCAATGCGGCTCACTAACCCGGACGACCAGCAATACGTGCGCCGGCTTGTGCCGGATGCGCTTGCCGGCTTGATGTCAATGCTGCCGGCCCTGCGTACGGGCGAGGCTTTGATCCTTGGCGATTCGGTACCGATTCCGACACGCGCACTCATTGACTGTCCTAACCCGAAGCCGCAGAGTTCGGACGTCGAGTTCAGCCGCTGGTGGTCAAAAGGCATCAGAGATATGGATATTGATCGGGTGGTCAAACGTTGGCGTGCGCGCAGCCGGAGCCTGTAGCACCGGAAGAAGTCAGTACTCAGATTGCGGAACGCCGGAGTGAGTTTTCCACCGATGTCTCGTGCCGAGATGGAGCGGCTCGGCTGGGACCAGTGCGATTGCATCATCGTCTCTGGTGACGCCTATGTTGACCATCCTAGTTTTGGCCCGGCTGTCATCTGCCGGGTGCTGATTGACGCCGGGTTTCGAGTCGGGGTCATTGCCCAGCCGGACTGGAGAACAGAAGCCGATTTTCTCGCGCTTGGCCGACCCAGGCTTTTTTTCGGTATCACCGCCGGCAACGTTGATTCGATGGTTGCGAACTACAGTCCCAATCTCGTGCCCCGGAAGCACGACGACTATTCTGCTGGTGGCAGATCAGGTCAGCGGCCCAACCGGGCATGCATCGTTTACGCAAACCGGCTCCGGCAGCTTTTCAGGGGCGTGCCGCTTGTGCTTGGAGGGATCGAAGCCAGCCTGCGTCGGCTCGCGCACTATGACTACTGGGAAGACACAGTCCGCGGCTCGATCCTGATTGACGCCAAGGCCGACATCTTGGTGTACGGAATGGGTGAGAGGCAGGTCAAGGAGATTGCGGCTCGGTTGACCGAGAATCTCAGAACAGACCTTTCCGGGATTCCGGGTACGTGCGTTACCACGCACAAGAAACCTGAAAAATGCGTTGAACTGCCAGCACTTGAGACTGTCAGGAGGGACAGGGATGCGTTCAATCTGGCGTTTCGGCTGTGGTACGGCCAGGCCGACAACCCGCTTGGCAAGGTAGTCGTGCAGAAGCACGGTGACCGGTACGTGGTCCAGTACCCGGCTCCTCAACCGCTGAGTACATCTGAGCTCGACCGGGTATATAACCTCCCCTACACCCGCCAAGCACACCCGTCATACCGGGAAAGGATTCCGGCCCTAGAAACAGTCCGGTTTTCGATAACATCGCACCGTGGCTGTCTAGGTTCCTGTACGTTCTGTTCGCTTCGGGCGCACCAGGGCCGGATTGTCCAGAGCCGCAGTCTTGGGTCAATTGTCCGTGAAGCGGAGGCGATCACACGTCTACCCGAGTTCCGGGGACACATCACTGACGTCGGCGGCCCGACCGCGAACATGTACGGAGCGACCTGTGTGCAGATGGCAGCCGGTCGAGTGTGCATGAAGCGGGAATGCCTTTTCCCCGAGCGATGTCCTAGTCTGAAGCTCGCATACGAGCGCCATCTCATAGTCCTTGAAGCTGTGAGCAAGGTCAAGGGCGTGAGAAGGGTTTCAATCGGAACCGGTATCAGGTTTGACCTTCTAGACGGCAGGCAGGGTGAAAGATACCTGCGAGAGTTATGCTGTCATTATATCTCGGGTCAGATGCGGGTAGCACCGGAGCACGTCGCACCGCGCGTTCTTGCCGCGATGCACAAAAGTCCACCGGAAGTCTATCTCGCATTTCGCCGGCGGTTCCTTGCTGCGGTTCGAAGCTGCTGCATGTCGCAGAGCCGGCTTTTCCTCGTTCCGTACTTCATCTCCGGACACCCGGGCGCGAATCTTGAGGACGCAGTTGAGCTGGCCGAACACCTAGTGAAAGTCGAACGGTTCTTCATACGTCAGGTGCAGCAGTTCACCCCCCTGCCGATGACCGCGGCCGGAGTCGCGTATCACACCGGAAAGGACCCTCTGACCGGCAAACCACTGCATGTGGCTAGGACGGCAGGCGAGAAGCGCCTGCAGCGGGCTCTGCTCCAGCTTTTTGAGCCGAAGAACGTTGCGTATGTGGAGCGGGAACTGACAAGGCTTGGCCGCAGGGACCTCCTTGCTCGTATCCGCCGGCTCAAGTCCCGGTTGCGGTCTGCAGGAACTGCAAAGGTCCGTCCCAGCTTGTCGGGCGAGCTCACCGGTTAAGTCCAGATGTTTCTGTATTACCTGTCAACATGGGCATCTGCCCTCCGGCTACAGAGGTGAGTGCGGTCTCTTGTCAGACGCAGTTTTGACAGAAGGAGCTGCCAGCGTATAATCGAACGGCCCCAGGGTTGCTGAAAGCAGATGCTGTTCCTGCTTGTTCTGCTGTTGCTCTTCGTAGGCTATGGCGCGGCCGAATATGGGCTGCACCGACGAAACCTCAATCGGATTCCGATCCGGATTCTTGTCAACGGCACCAGGGGCAAGTCTTCGGTCACAAGGCTGATAGCTGCCGGGCTGCGCGCCGGCGGCATCCGGACAGTTGCAAAGGTCACCGGTACAAGACCACGGTTCATACTCGGCGACCACTTGGAAAAGCCGGTGCGCCGGATTGGGAAGGCCGGCATCGCCGAGCAGTTGCGGATGGTCAGGCTAGCTCGTTCGATGGCGGCTGAAGCGCTCGTTATTGAGAACATGTCACTGGACCCGCAGTATCAGCGGATTGAGAACCAGCGGCTTGTCAGGCCGACTCACTCGGTAGTCACCAATGTTCGTGCCGACCATCTTGACGTTATGGGCCCGACCGTAAAGGATGTTGCCCGTTCTTTTCGGCGCGCTCTACCTGCCCATGGGGTGCTTTTCACCGCGGAGCGGACATATCTTGCTGAGCTACGCAGGACCGGACGCGGCAACCGTGAGGTCGTCCTAGCTGACCCAGAAACGGTGTCCGACCGAGAGATGTACGGATTTGAGTACGTCGAGCACAAGGAGAATGTCGCCTTGGCTCTGGCGGTGTGTGCCTCGGTCGGAGTTGACCGGCAGGCGGCCCTGGCTGGGATGAAACGCAGCCTACCGGACTCGGGCGTACTGCGTATTCACCAGCTTGCAGTCAAGGGCAGCCGGTTTGAGTTTGTGAACGCGCTGGCGGCAAATGACCCGGACTCAATCGGCATGCTCTGGAACATGGTGAAGAACCGTTCGCAGGACCGGATCGTGCTTGTCAACTGCCGCCGCGACCGGCAGGACCGGTCAAGACAGATGGCTGAGCTGGTGCGCGGGTTTGAATGCCGCGTTTATGTTGCGACCGGCGGTCTGACCCGGATATTCATTGCCCGATGCCGCGAACTTGGCATCCCACCGGACCGGATTGTGGACCTTGGAGACGAGATACCGCCGAGGGAGGTGTTTGAGTTCCTTGCCGGGCTGATTGAAGACGCTTGTCTTGTGTTTGCGTGCGGGAATACCGTAGGGTATGGCGAAGAGTTGACTCGATATTTTGTGCAGGCCGGGCAGACACAGATAGCAGTGCCCGAAGCATCGAGCGGAGATAGGAGGGGACCGCATGCTGGTTGAGACCATCGGACTCGGAATGCTGGCATCGTTCCTCATGACCGAGACGGTCGGGCTGGCGGCTGGTGGTATCGTTGTGCCCGGATATATTGCGCTTCTGTTGCACGACCCGGTCCGGGTCGGCGCCACGGTTGTGGTGGCACTCGCAACCTTCGTTGTGTTGCGGGTTCTGGATCGGTTCATGCTCGTATATGGCCGAAGGATGCTGGTGCTTGCCGTGCTCATCGCTTATCTGCTCGGCTATCTTACCAGAATCGCGCCGGAGTGGCATATGGGACAGACCGCACTCAATATCGGCGTTATTGGGTACGTAATACCCGGACTGGTGGCCTACTGGATGGTCCGTCAGGGCGTGGTTGAGACTGTGGCGACGATGTTCGTGGCAGCGGTGTTCACACGGCTGGTTGTGACACTCATATCTGGAGGGGTTTTCTAGTGCGGCGGCGGCACGGCAAGGTAAATCGTTGGGTGCTGGTCGGTCTGGCAGTGTTGGCACTTGTACTATTCACGTTTGAGCACAGTTCGGCCCGATACCGTCGGACCCGGTTCTACGAGGAGAAGCTTGCTGCGGCACGTCTGAGTAAGGCGGCGTTCAAGGCGGTGTTCAGAATGAGGGAGCGGCTTGGAATACCGATAGATACGGTCAACGACCCGAACAAGACTGGGCTTGTTGGCGCGCAGTACTCGGAGCTTACTTACGGGCGTTCTGACCTTTCGGACGCGCTCACGACTCTGAATCCGAATTTCGCGGCTGCGGTTCTTGAACTTCTGGTCCAGACTGGCGTACGGAGGGGCGACCAGGTCGGAATCAGTTGGGACGGTACCTACCCGGCACTGAACATCGAGTTGCTGGCAGTGTGTCGATGCATGGAACTCAAACCGGTAATAGTGACGAGCCAAAGCGCGGGAATGTGGGGCGCGAATTGGCCGGGTATGACCTGGCTCGACATTGAGCGGGTTCTGAATGAGGCAGGGCTGTTTGATTACCGGACCGAGTTCGCGACATTGGGCGGCGAAGCGGACGACGGACGTGGACTCTCACCCGAAGGCCGGGCGATGCTTGCCGCTGCGGCTGAGTCAGCACAGGTCGAACTGGTCGTACCGGCCGACCCAGAGTTAACCGTTCAGCGCCGGCTGGAGGCATTCAGAAACGCACGTGCTATCGTATCGGTTGGGAGAGTAGTTGCCGATATTGGTGACCCACTGGCTCAGGTACCTTCCCGAGTGCTGCGAAAGCCGACTGCGAAAATGGGGAGCCAAGGCACTATCGCTTCACTGCTCAAACAGAGAAAGCCGGTTGCGTACCTCGGTAATCCAACCCGGGTCGCTCTGGCTTACGGACTGCCAGTTGCGCCGGTGCCTATCCCCGAGGTTGGGAAAGGCAGGCTGTTCTTTCAGCGCCAGTATTCAGTCGGCCTGGCCGCTATTTTTGTCATCGCCCTGGCCCTGATGCTCTGGTTCACTGTCCGCTACGACATCGAGTCATACATCAGCAGAAATCCCGCACCTGAAGAGGAGGCGGTATGACAGGGAAAGCCGACAGTTTTCAGGCTGCGGTTTCCAGACACCGAGCAAGTGGGGCATTGTTGATAAGAGCGTTTGTCGCGCTGTTGGCGGTAGTAGGCGTTGCGTCCGCGGCAGGCGTGAAGGTGACCGGTTCGGCCGGGACCGCCAGAGTCAGCGTGGTACGCCGGGTGGAGCTTGACTACTATCTTGTGACCAGGGAAAAGCCGCTGGAGTTCTCGGTCACAGGCCCGGAATGGTTGCGGGTGTTTACCCGGCTGTGGCTGCCAGTGTCCGGTGACTCAGAGTATGTGTATCGGCTGTCGCTCTGGCAAGACGACGTTGAGCGACCGCTTGAGTTTCGCACCCGGCGTTCAGGGTCAAGTTATGGACCGGCTGGTCAGCCGGTCGGCCGGTGGCGGTCTTTCTACATCGAGGTTCCGGCTGGAGAGAACCGGTACCGGCTGGTGCTGAATGATGCGCCGGCCAGCGCAGTCGGCGTGAGATTCTCGTTCAGGAAGCCTGCGGCTTGGAAAGCAGTGGAGCTGCACGGCAGAGAGCTTTTTCTCGTGCAGGCCGGCAACAAGGAGCGGCTGTATGAACTCCGACCGGGCGAGTCGGCGCGGGTCGAAATTGCTGGTCCGTGCCGGGTGAGAATTAGGACAAGACTCAACTACACTGCTGAGATGCAAGGGGCGCAGAACTTTGTCCTTGCAGTTCAGGAGCAGGATAGCGCGATTGATCGGAAGAACTTGCGGGTGGTGAGGTCCACGGTGGCCAGTTACGAGAACCTTACAGATGTTGTGCCGTCCAGCGAAGCCACTGTTCGCTTCGCACTTGGCGAAGGTGTACACCCGCTGGTAATCACACTGAGCGGTACGTTTGCCAGGAGTGCAGGGATTGTTGTTGAGACGATTGCCATCGAAAAGTACGAGTAGTCTACTGGCCGCGCTGCTCTCCATCGCCGCGGCTGGGCCGGTCGTAAGTCCGCCGGTTCTCACCGGCTACTTTGACGTCGCGTTCACGTACGATGACAATCTGTTTCGCTACTCGGCTGCAGACCTTGAGGCGTTCCGGCTCGGATCCGAGCCGAAAAGGTTCCCGATAAGAACAAGCGATGACTTAGACGTCGTGATCGGAGTCGGTTGTACCTATCGGTTCGGCACCGCCGGCCGCCGCGGCTTGGCAACGCTGCGAACAAGAATGCACCAGTACGTGTCAAACTGGGAGAAAAGCTACGGGCTGCTTGAAGTCGGTGTTGGACAGCGTATCACTAGACTGGCAACAGCGAGGGCGTCGTTCCTTTGGATGCCCGGGTATCTGGTACGGTACTACCGTAATCCGGCCTCAGGGGTCGGGGATTATGTCGCTTGTCGGTACACCGAGTATCTTGCTAACGCCAAAGTTGAGTTGAAGCTGGGCTGTTTCGAGGTCGTTCCCAGCTATCGGCATGAGTGGGATGACTATCTACCGGCTTTTGACTGCTATGACACGCGGGCGCACCGTTTTGGTGGCAGTGCGGCGTTTCAACCTTCTCACCAGTTCAGGTTCCAGGCTGAGTACGAGCGCAAGCTGGCTCGGGCAAGAGGCTCGAAACCGGACATTTCCTACAATCAGCACGAGCTCGGTCTTGTTCTTGCGGTGCGGCCGGAGCGGACTCGGTTCGATTTCGAAGCCAGCTACAATGTCGAGCTTCGAACTTACACTGCAGGTCCAGCTGACCCGGCACATGCAGGTCGTGAGGATGACATTGAGAATGTTGCGGTCGGGGCCGGGTACCGGCTAGGCCGGACAAGGCTCAGCTTCAGGTATGAGCTCGAATGGCGCGACGTGTGGTCGCCTTACAGTGAGAAAATCGAGGATGTCAAGCAGTACCGGCAGAATCGTTTGACACTTGGGGTGAGAATGAATCCCACAGACCTGTTTTCAGGGGGCTGACGATGAGAGTTTGTGCCGTGCTTGCCTGTGCCTTGTTCGTATTATGCGCGTGTAACCACCCGCTGTCCGGGCTAGGGCCGGTACAGCTGTCGGCACCGGCCGGAGGTTCGAATCTGACCCGTTCCGAAGTATCGTTCTCGTGGCGGGAGCTGGCCGAGGCCGCGTGCTATAACCTGCAGGTTGCGGCAGACGATGACTTTGAGCGCGTGATTGCCGATGACACGACCGAGCAGACCGAAGTTGCCGTCAGCCTCGTAACCGACGGGAAATACTGGTGGCGTGTTCGGGCGCGGGACGCAAGGGGTGCGTGGGGTGGCTGGTCAGAGGTCTGGGATGTAAGCCTTGTGCGGTTCAGGATTATAGCCAGCCACAAGACTCAGGGTTACGCGCAGGATATCTGGGTTGCTGATGGCCGTGTGTATGTTGCAGATGGTCAGGCTGGGCTTTCGGTGTTTGACGTGACGAGTCCAGAACAGCCGCGATTGCTCGGTTCGATAATGGACTCCCTGAACGAGGCATGGGGTGTGATGGTCAATGGTGACTATGCGCACCTTGCGTACGGATACAAAGAGCTGATGACGGTCAACGTTTCCAGGCCAGAGAGCCTGAAGAAGGTTGGTGAGCTTGAGTATCCTCAGCCCGGGTTCGGTTACGACATCGCGTGCCAGGACTCGATGGTATACATTGCGGCCGACGCTCAGTTTCTGGTCGTGAATGTTCGAGACCCCAGATACCCGAACCTAGTATTTCAGAGCCGGTATCCGCGTGGGCTTCGAGGTATCTGTCTGTCAGGAAACTACTGCTATCTGGCTCTGGAACAGCTTGGAGTTGCCGTCTGGGATATCAGCGCAATACCGCCGACCCAGGTGGGTAGTTTTGACACGCCGTCAAATGCCCGCGGGGTTGCTGTTCAAAACAACCACCTCTATGTCGCCGATGGCCGTAATGGGCTGATCGTTGCAGATGTGACGCACCCCCCAGAACCGCGGATTGTCGCCTCGCTGTCATTGGCTGGTTATGCGAATCGGATTTCGGTCGCGGATTCCCTGGTCTATGTCGGCTGTTCGGACGCCGGACTGGCGGTTGTTAATGTGAAAGACCCGACCGCACCCGTACTTGCAGCTCAGGTCAGCACGAACTACACACGGGGAGCTGAGGAATATCAGGGTTTCGTCTTCTGTTGCGACCGTGATTCCGGACTAGTAGTAATCAGAAAAGAGGAGTAGATTTCTGTGATGTTTTTCTTGTGCTTCTTAGTTCTTGCTGTTGAAGGTGGATTGGAGCGGCCGGAGTGGAGCATCAGGGCAGTAACTCCGATGTGCATCCGGCTCGATGTTACAATGCCGGACGCAGAATCAACTGAGCCGGCGTATGCCCGGCTGGTGCCGGCGCCTGGAGGTTTGGTTCCTGAGGTCAGAATTCTAGATTTGGACACAGTAACGGTCACTGATGCCAGGCTTGCAGAGTTTTGCCCACCAGATGACTTGGTCGGGTTCGGACAAGTGATGACCGCAGCGGGCGTGGATGTCGTGCCACTGCATGTTGCACGCATCAGGACAGGCGCAAAACCAGGTCAGATTGTCCGGTGTCGCCGGATGAGTATCGAGCTTACCTATTCCGTCGGTTACGAGTCCCCTGGTGATGGTAACCTAATGTCGGAACTTGTGCGCTCGCTTGTGCTTGGTGGCGTGCCGGAGTTCTCCAACGACCAGCCGGGCTGTCTTGTTATCGTGCCGGACGACTTCTATTCGAACGTCCTGCCCCTGGCTCGGTGGAAGGAGCGCAAGGGTTACTGCGTTTGGGTGAAGAAAACATCAGAAACCGGCACCACAAGAGAACAGATACAGGCCTATATCAGGACTGCCTATCAGACATGGACTCCGAAGCCGAGTTATGTCATGCTCGTCGGCGCCATCAACAAGATACCGGCGTTTCATTACTCAATTCCCCAGCACGTGTCTGACCATCCATATTCCTGTGTTGATGGTGACGACTTCCTCGCCGACCTGTTTGTGGGCCGGTTGCCGGCGGCCAATGCTTCTGAGCTGGACGTCATCGTGGCCAAAATACTGGGCTACGAGGCGAATCCGTACCTTGCCGATACGACCTGGTACCGCCGGGCGCTTGCGGTGGGCACCAGTTATCAGGAAGGCGGTACGCCGGCCGTGACCGCGATTGTGACCAAACGGGTGATACGGGAACGGCTGCTGACACGTGGATTCTCTAGTGTTGATACGGTGTTCTACCCACCGACCCGTTACGGTCGAGGACCGGTAGATTCATCGGTCAATCAGGGAGTGGCTTTCATCAACGGTCGGGGATGGGGCAACTACGATGGCTGGGGGTATCCTGAGTTTTTGAGCAACGACGTCGCCGCGCTCGCTAATGGCTGGAAGCTGCCGGTCGTGACCAGTATCTACTGTGGGACTGGCAACTATGCTCGCAACCCTTGCTTTGGCGAGGTGTGGCTTCGGGCAGGTACTCCGACGAACCCGAAGGGCGGGGTCGCATTCTGGGGCGCGAGCTGGACCGGGACCTCGACGCGGTGGAACAACTGCATGGACTATGGCATCTACCGTGCCATCCTGGACTGGAATGTTCTGACGTGTGGGCCGGCGATGTACTTGGGCAAAATTGAGCAACTTGAGAATTTTCCATTGGCTGAGGACTCATTTGACCTGAGAGCATATTTTCAGGTGTACAATCTACTTGGTGACCCTTCGCTGCAGATGTGGACTAGCGTTCCGCGTTGCCTGAATGTATCCCATCCGGCCAGTTTCTTCAAGGGGAGCAGTGTTTTTGACGTAACGGTGACCGATGCCTCAGGTTTTCCAGTTCGAGACGCGGTTGTGTGTCTCAGAACTGCGGAGGGTAGCAAGACCGGACGTACCGACGTCTCGGGTCGCGCCCGGTTTGCCATCTTCACTCAGACCACGGACACGATGCTTGTGACTGTCACCGGTCCTAACCTTGCACCGTACCTTGGCCATTCGGTTGGTGTTCCGGCAGGTGTATTCGTCGGGTACGAGTCGCATATGCCATCCTCAGTCCAGCCGGGCGGTCCCGCGAACATTGCCGTGACCTTGAAGAACTACGGCAGTAGCTTGACCGCGCACAGCGTCGTCGCACGGCTACGTGCTCAAGACAGCTTTGCGCTTGTAACCGACTCGGTACGTAGTTTCGGTGACCTGGCGCCTGGCGCGAGTTACACCGCACCCGCGTTCGAGGTGACGGTCGCGGCAGCATGCACCAGCGGGCAGACACTTGGCTTCGAACTTGCCGTCACAAGTACGGACAGCGCATGGAACTCGGCGTTTGAGGTAACAGTAACAGGCCCAACACTTGTGGTGACCAGCTATACTGTGCACGACGCCAATGGATTCCTCGACCCAGGCGAAACAGTTAGCTTCTCTACCACGGTTCGGAACCACGGAGCCGCTCCGGCCGACAGTGCTACCGGTCTGCTCGTTTCGCTCAACCCTGGGGGGGTAAAGGTACTGGATTCACTAGGCACTTTCGGAACGATTGCACCGGCTGAGTCCGCGTCCAACATCACCGACCGGTTCCTAGTTAGAGCTGAACCGGATGTCGGTGTGGGTCGCAAGTTTACCCTCAGGCTTGTTGTATCGGCCCAAGGCGGAGTGAGGCAGGTACGTGACTTCACGGTAGTGGTTGGCGAACCGAGGTCAGATGCGCCGCTGGGTCCGGACCGACACGGCTACTACGCGTACGACGATACCGATGTCGGGTATGGGGAGCGGCCGTTGTACGATTGGTTTGAGATTGACCCGGGCCTGGGCGGGCCGGGCACTGCTATTGAACTGGGCAACGATCAGGTCAGGCAGGTTGACCTGCCGTTCAACTTCAGGTTCTATGGCCGCGACTATGCCCGGGTTGGCGTGTGTGACAACGGATATCTGGCGTTCGACGCCAATCCCCAGGGAGAGATATACAACTGGCACATTCCTTCGGCCTCAGGCCCGGATGGCCTGATTGCTGTGTTCTGGGATGATTTCCGAGCAGATTCGCTTCCGGTTGGCGGCGTTTTCGGGTACTATGACTTGACTGGACACCGGTTCATCGTCGAGTGGAGCCGGTGCGTACACGTGCACGGATTCAGGCCACCGATACGGGCCGAACAGCAGAGTTTTCAAGTTTTCTTGCTCGACCCGGCGTTTCACCAGACCAAGACCGGAGACGGACCGATACTCTGCCAGTATCGCACGGTCCAGAACGACGACAGCCTTTGGCAGAACAGCCACAACTTCGCTACAGTCGGAATCATGAATCCCGATCATTCGGACGGCATTGAGTACACGTTTGCCGGCGCGTATCCGGCAGCAGCAGCCGAGGTTCTATCCGGTAGAGCGATACGGTTCACCACCAACCCGCCGGACACGTTCATTGGTGTCAGGGACAAGGAAACAGGGGTCAGAGGGCAGGACTTTGGAATGCGGCTGAGCCCAAATCCGATTGCAGGCGGATTTGCTTCGCTCAGGCTTCATGGGTTCCAGGGCCTAAGTGTTCCAGAACTCAGCGTCTTTATCTACAACGCGGCGGGGCGGTGCGTTCTCAATCGGTCACTGGTCAGCAGTGATTGGTCATTGGCCATTCCGCTCGACTGCCAGAGCCTGCCGAGCGGTGTATACCTTGTCCAACTTTCGGTCGCCAAACAGAGAATGCTGCACGATAAACTGCTTGTCCTTTCAGGGCACAGATAGGAGAAGCGGAAGCACTTGAAAGGAGTGGTAATGAAAACAGCCTTGCTGTTATGTGGTGTACTGGTTGCGGCCTACGGCATCGAAGGTGAAATCTACCATGGTGTTGCGGTCGCACCCGACGGAATGAATGCCTGGGTTGTGACAATCGAAACTACCGCGGTCTATCACACCACTGACTTCGGCGCAAACTGGCAACCCCAGACGATCGGCACGTTCCGAGACTTCTTCGATGTTTGCTTTCTGGATGAACTCAATGGCTGGACCTGCGGCCGGGTCGGTGACATCTGGCACACGTCCGACGGCGGCGAGAACTGGGCGCGGCAGAACCTGGGTGGACCTAAGTTCGCAACCAGAATTAGATTCCTAGACATGCAGTACGGCTGGTCTTCGGGCGGCGAAGCAATCTTGCTCCACACTACCAACGGTGGCGAGGAATGGGACATGACATTTTTCCCCAGGCCGCCGTATCCGTCGGACACAGTTGACTTCCAAGGCGTCCGCTTCGTCACCCGCGAGACCGGCTGGCTTGTTGCTGGCCGTTTTCCTGAAGGAGGGGACACATTTGCCTTTGGTCAGGGATACATTACCAAGACAACAGATGGGTGCGCTACGTGGACCTTGCAACGGGTCGACACAGTGTATGATTTCTATGACGTGGCTGCAAGCGATGAACAGACCGCCTGGGTCGTGGGCGGTAATGACCGGACAATGGCTGGCGTTGTACTTCACACCTCGGACGGAGGTACGACGTGGTTGGAGCAAAGCTTGCCGGGTGGCACAAGATTTCTGCGTTCGGTGACGTTCGTCGGCGACCATGGCTGGGCGTGCGGCCGAAACGGTACGATTATCCATACCTCAGACCGTGGTACGAGCTGGGTACTACAGTCGACGGCAGTTGATACCACACTCTTCGACATCGAGTTTGCCGATACCCTGCGTGGCATGGCTGCGGGCAATTCCGTGGTGCTGTTCACCACGGATGGCGGCAGGACCTGGGTTAGAGGACTGGGCGGGGTTGGAGAGAATCCAGATTTCAGGTCTTGCATTGCCGGTTCCAGGCTGGCGCAGCTCCAAGTTGAGCCGAGTGTAACACAAGCCGGTGCTGTCAGTCTGAAGGTCCGCAGGGTTCCGGGCTCTGGAATGCAAGACGCCAGGCTGCGCGTCTTCGACGCACTCGGCCGTTGCGTGCTGACTCGAGGACTGGCTATTGTGGATTACGGTTCGGATACTACACTCGACTGCAGCGCGCTGCCCGGCGGCACCTATCTTGTGCGGATTGACACACGTGCCGGCAGCAGTACGACCGGCTTCGTGCTTTTGGCCGGAAATCGATAGCCGGCTCGTCCAACAGCACGCCTGGCTGCGAAAGCCGTTGACACTCTTCAGAATGCCGGTATCTTCGTACGTCATGGCAACAGGGCCATCAGGCGACTGCGTAGTTTTTCTTGGCTCGGGTGGGGCCAGGGTTGTGGTTGCAAAGCAGGTGCGAGCCTCGGGCGGGATTTGGTTTTCCCTTGCTGGAACCGAGTTCCTTGTTGACCCTGGCCCGGGCGCGTTAGTGCGTATGACCGGAAGCCAGCATCGGCTGGACCCGGTAAGGCTCGCTGGCATCCTGCTCTCCCACCGGCATCTTGACCACGCGGGTGATGTGAACAACATGATTGAGGCGATGACCGTGGGCGGTACTAGACCACACGGTACGTTGTTCGCTCCGGCCGATGCTCTTGAGGGCGATGACCCGGTAGTCTTACGCTACCTGCGGACTTTTCTCGACGGGGTGGTGACAGTCCAGGAGGGGGGGGAGTACGTCTTGGGGAGTATCAGGTTTACCTGCCCAATCAGACACCGGCACCGGGGAGAGACGTACGGGTTCCGGTTCCGTGCGCCCGGTCTAGTCGTGTCGTATATTGCGGACACGGCATATTTCCCGGCACTGGTTGATGCGTACCGGGCGGATATCGTAATAATGAATGTCGTGCGGCTAAAGCCGTCAAAGCTTGACCACCTGCACGCACCCGAAGCGCTCGAACTGATACGGCAGATGAGGCCGAAACTAGCCATAATCACCCATTTCGGCATGACGATGATAAGGGGCCGACCGTGGCATGTGGCGCGGGAAATGAGTGAGCAGTCCGGCGTAACGGTGGTCGCCGCTTCGGACGGCCGCAAGATTGATTTGGTTCAGTACTCGGACAGAACTGGCGAGGTCGGACAGTCCGAGATCGCCGGGGCAGTAGTTCCAGAGTGCACTGGCCCGGAGCTGGGAAGTGGCAACACTTGATGATGGATGAGCGTCCGATCCGCCGGCCGGTAAAGGTACTCGCCGAAGAAACTGTGCGCCGGATCGCCGCAGGGGAGGTTATTACACGTCCTGCAGGTGCAGTCAAGGAACTCATTGAGAATTCGTTGGACGCGGCTGCAACTGATATTAGGGTTGAAGTTACTGATGGCGGCTGCAATTTGATCCGGGTTACGGACAACGGATTCGGCATGACTCGCGACGATGTTCGTCTTGCGGTGGGTCGTCACGCCACGAGCAAGCTTTCAAGTATTGACGACTTGGCGCGGCTTACAAGCTTCGGATTCAGGGGAGAGGCACTTGGCTCAATCGCTGCGGTCTCGCGGATGACGGTCGAGACCAATACCGACGAGTTCGCGCCTGGGACTAGGCTCGAGGTCGAGGCAGGAGAAATCCGTGAGGTCGCCGAAGTGGTGCACCCAGTTGGTACGACCGTCACGGCGCGAACCCTTTTCTACAACCTACCGGCGCGCAGGAGTTTTCTCAAGTCCGGAACCTACGAACTGAAGCTTGTAGTCGAGGTCGTCAAGACTTATGCAGTTGCATACCCCAGAGTCAGTTTCGTACTCATTGCTGACGGAAAGACCTTGCTTCAACTGCCGGCCGCGGAGGATGTGCGCGTGCGACTTCGGGACCTGTATGACAGACAGACGGTCGAGAGTTTGGTAGAACTGAGGGTTGACAATCCTATGCTTTCTCTGGCTGGCTGGGTGACCCGGCCAGACCAGGCACGACGGTACTACGAGGTGCAAACGATATTCTTCAATGGCCGGCCGGTACGCAACCGTGCGGTCGCACGGGCGGTGCATGATGCCTGCGGCCCGGCGTTGGGTGACGCTAACCCCAACTTCATACTGTTTCTCGATACCGACCCGACACGGCTAGACGTGAATATCCATCCCACCAAGCAGGAAGTGCGGTTTGCTGACGAACGGTTCTTGTTCGACTTCGTGTCTGAAGCGGTGAGTAAGGCATTGGGAACCAGGCGTTCTGTTGGAGGTGGCGCGGATGAGTTCCTGTACCAGCGTAGCTTCGCATCTGTCGAAGATGCCCAAGTCGCAGATTTCTGGCAGCTCCACAACAGTTACATTCTAGCCCAAATTACCACGGGCTACGTCATAGTGGACCAGCATGCGGCGCATGAACGCATACTGTTTGAGGAGCTGACCCGGCAACGTCAACATGTGTCACGGCAGGGACTTTTGTTTCCGATCAACATCGAACTGTCAGCCGAGCAGTTCGCCGCCTATGAGGCGTTCAGCGAGCGTGTCGCTGAACTCGGGCTTCAGACCAAGGTGTTCAGCGGTCGGACTGTAGTGGTTGAGTCGGTGCCGGCCGGTTCATTCATGGGCAAGAAGGAGGTTGAAGAGTTCTTCGCCGAGCTTGCTGAGACGACTGCAAACCAGGTCGTGACCGAGCTCGAACTGGCGAAGTTGGTAGCCTGCAAGGCTGCAATTAGGGCCGGCCAACGACTGTCCCAGACAGAAATGGAGTCCTTGTGCAATCGGCTGTTTGCCTGCTCTGAGCCGCGTTTTTGCCCGCACGGCCGACCAGCAGTCATAAAGGTCTCGCTCGATGAACTTGCTCGGAGATTTGGACGAACGTAGCGTTAGCGGTTTGATGACGGTGAGGGGGATAAGAGAGAAAGGGCAAGACAGTCTGGCCGCCTCTTCACACCCTCCACTTGGTTTGTCCAGCAGCCCTTGTCTTAGATTTCTTACTACGTGAAGGTTCTGGTACTGACCGGGCCGACTGGAGTAGGCAAGACCGAGGTCGCAATCGAACTGGCCCGCCGGCTCGGGCTGGAGCTCATATCCGCGGACTCAAGGCAGGTGTACGCTTGGCTTGATATCGGTACGGCTAAGCCCGGGCCTGAGTTGCGTTCCGGCGTCAAGTTCCATATGGTGGATCTGGTCGAGCCGAATCGCGTTTACTCGGCTGCGGACTACGCCCGAGACGCCACTGCCGTCATGCGCCGGCTGGTGCGCGAAAGGAAGAAATTCATGGTTGTGGGTGGGGCGGGTCTGTACATCCGTGCGCTGTTTGAGCCGTTCTTTGACGTTCCCAGACCGAATGAGAGTCTTCGGCGCCGGCTGGATGCATGCCCGACCTCAGATTTGTACCGACGGCTCCAGGCACAGGACCCAGCGCGCGCGGCCCAACTGCATCCGAATGACCGGCAGCGCATCATGCGTGCGGTTGAAGTCATCGAGCTTACCGGTCGAACGATGACCGAATTGGCCCGGACCGCGAGCCGCCAAAGCGAATTCAAACCGTCCTACGTTGTACTTACGATTGAGCGGTCACTCCTCTACAAGAGGCTTGATGAACGGTTTGAAGCAATGATGAAGGCCGGGTTCTTGGATGAGGTGCGTCGGCTCAGGGAGGCCGGTTTTGGTCGCGATACTTACGTGGCCAATGCGTACGGCTATGCTGAGCTGCTTGCACATCTTGATGGAGAGTTGACTATTGCCGAGGCTGTCAATCAGGCCAAGGCCAAGACCCGGGCATACGCCCGGCGTCAGCTCACCTGGTGTCGCTCGCTGCCCGGGGCAGTTTGGATTGAACACACCTCGGTCAGTGCGACCGTGGATCGGGTGATTTCCATGCTCGGCTCATGCGACTAGTGGGCTCAGGACACTAAGAGCATACCTGTCTGTACGCAGGATCAGGTCGGCGCCCAGCTCGCCTCAGATCGTCAAGTAACCCGCAAGCCATCGGGTGTATCCGACAGCCGCGCCAACCTCTTTCGGTAACTTCCGGCCAGTTCAAGTATAGCCAGCAGGTCGTGCAGCGGTGAATCAATGTCGTAGTGCTTGCTTGACCTGCCTACCGTGTCGTGTGCTAAGGCAACGAGGGGGTTTGCCAATGACAACAGTGCGAGCTGCCAAGGGTATTGCTACCACACCAAGCCACAGCTACCGGAGCTGTTTCAGCATGTATTGCCAGTCTTCTGCACTGGTTGACGCTCTGGGCGATTGGGCTATATTTACCCATCTTGAGTTCGGTGTTGTTTTCGCAGGTCCGGTTCCATCTGGAGCACTCCGGTGCTCAGGGCTGAGATTGTGATCCGAGGTCCGGTCGGGCTCCACGCCCGGCCGGCAGCGGACTTTGTCCGAACCGCGGAGAAGTTCAAAGCCAGAGTGCGACTTGCCAAAGATGGTGTCTGGGTGAATGCACGAAGTATTCTCTCGATTCTCACGCTTGCCGCCGAAAGCGGAAGCACGGTGATACTCGAAGTTAGCGGCGAAGACGAAAAAGAGGCGTTTCGGGCGCTGAAGACGATGCTAGAACGTGAAACGTAGCAGGGAACGTATTTTACGGGGTGTACCGGTCTCGCGCGGATTCGCGCAGGGCAAGGCATTCCTGTACCGGCCATATCTACCAGAGTTCAAGGAACAGATTATCAAACCCACTGCTGTCGCCACTGAACTCCGTCGCTTCCGCACTGCTATCCAGGCTGCCGAACGGGAGCTGCGGGAGTTGCGTGACCGTGTCCAACGTGAAATGGGGCGGGATTTTGCCGACTTCATCGAGGTCCAGCTTGCGCTGCTCCTGGACCGGGAGGTACTTAACGCTACCGAGGATTTCGTGCGTGACCAGCACCGGAATGCGGAGTTCGCGTACGCCGAGACCCTGCGGCGTATCGTCCGGCCGATGACGGGTTCGCCCGTACCTGCTTTCAAGGAACGGACACTGGACGTCCTGGACGTTGGCACGCGTGTGCTCCGGCACATGGTCGGTACCGACTCACATTCGCTCTTGGCCGCAACGTCGGGCGCGGTGGTTGTTGCTCACGACCTGCCACCGTCCGAGGCGGCCCTGCTCGACCCAGCGAAGGTGAAGGGCGTAGTACTCGAGGCGGGCGGCAAGACATCCCACACCGCGATCATGGCCAAGGCTAAGGAGATACCCGCGGTTGTTGCGGCTGATGGGGCGATGCGAACGGCACAGGCAGGCGAACTTGTGTTGGTTGACGGTTATCGTGGACTCGCGATTCTATCGCCTACCCGTAAGCGGTTGGGCGGGTATCGCAAGGATATGGAGATGTACCGCCGGCACCGGCGGTCACTTGCTTCACTCGCCGAGCAGGAGGCGGTCACGGCGGACGGCAAGATGATTGATTTGTCGGCCAATATTGAGTTTCTGGCCGAAGCTAGAGCCGCGCGTCGGTGTGGGGCGCGAGGCATCGGGTTGTTCCGTACTGAGTACATCTACCTTGCCCGGCTACAGCCGGCAACCGAGGAAGAACAGTTTGAGGTATATGCCGAGGTTGCCCGAAGCATGAAGCCGTGGCCGGTTATCATCCGGACATTTGACCTCGGTGGGGACAAGGTTGTGCCCGGGTACGTCGAATCAAACCCATTTCTCGGCTGGCGTGGGCTACGGCTGTGTCTGGACAACGTCGAACTATTCAAGCACCAGCTGCGTGCAATGCTGCGTGCATCAGCCCACGGGACGGTCAAGGTGATGTTCCCGATGGTGTCCACGCTCGACGAACTGCGGCGTGCCAAGCTCATTCTTGAGACCGCAAAGCGGGAGCTACGGCACGAAGGCAAGGAGTTCGACGAACAGCTTGAGGTGGGAGTTATGGTCGAGACGCCATCGGCCGCAATTCTGGCCGAGCAGTTTGCCCGAGAGTGCTCGTTCCTTTCAATCGGGTCCAACGACCTGACTCAGTACACATTGGCGGTGGACCGCGGAAACGAAAGGGTGACCGCTTTGTACGATAACCTTCATCCCGCGGTTCTCGAACTTATCCGTCAGACAATTGTCGCGGCCCACCGACAGGGCATCTGGGTCGGCTTGTGTGGTGAATTTGCGTCAGACCCACTGGGCATACTTGTACTTCTCGGTCTAGGTATTGACGAGCTTTCAGTTACTCCGGCGCTGATTCCGGAAACGAAGAAGATCATCCGATCAGTTGATGTCAGCTCGGCTCAGGAGATCGTGGCAAGAGCGATGAAACTGGGAACCGCACTTGAGGTCAAGCGGTTGCTTCGGCGTGAACTGTACCGAAGGTTTCCCAGGCTCGCGGAATTTGTATTCGAACTCAGCGAGGGGAATGCGGAATGAGACTTGATGCTAATGCCGGAATTCAAGGGTCGAAAGTTCGTGCGGCGCTGGACGGTTACCGGCAGATGCTCACGCTGGTGCTTGGCCTGCCAGAGCAGATCGAACAAGCCCGTGCGATCGCAGACCGGGTTGATTACGGCTCTGTCAGACGGTTCGACAATGTGGTTGTGGCTGGAATGGGTGGCTCGGCAATCGGCGGGAGTGTTCTGCGCGGTCTGCTGGGCTCCGAACTCACGCTACCAATCATCGTTTGTCGTGACTATGTAGTTCCTGCGATTGTGACACGCCGAAGTCTCTTCTTCGCAGTTAGCTATTCAGGCAATACCGAAGAGACGCTGTCGGCATTCGAACAGGCGAGGAGGATACGGTGCCGGGTGATCGCGGTGACAAGCGGCGGCCGACTGGCTGAGCTTGCTCAACGGGCTGGAGTGCCGGTTGTCCTGTTGTCGGCCGGACTACCGCCGCGGGCTGCACTGGGTTATCTCTTCGTGCCGTTACTGGTCGGGCTCGAACAGTTGCGGATATGCCGCAGTTACCGGCAGGACTTGGTCGAAGCGGTGGGGTTGATTAGGAAAAACCGTCGTCTGTGGTTGAACCGAGCCAGGGTGCTGGCACGGGTTCTTGACAGCCGGCTGCCGGTCGTGTACTCCACCAGCCGGCTGCTGGACGCAGTTGCCGAGCGGTGGCAGTGCCAGCTCAACGAGAATGCCAAGGTCATGTGCCACGTAAACGCGCTGCCAGAACAGAACCATAACGAGCTTGTCGGCATCGGAGCGCCTCGGTTTCTGGCGCAACGGACTGTACTCATCGCCCTGCTCGACGCGGCCACCCACACCCGGACTAGACTGCGCCTGAAGCACTTACTGGAAATGACCCGGACCGGATACTATCGGGCAGTGCAGCTTGAGTCGCAGGGCCGGTCCGAGCTCGCCCGGATATTCTCCCTACTGATGCTTGGTGATATGGTAAGCGTAGAACTGGCCCGGCGACGACACGTGAATCCTATGCCGGTTGCGAGGATAGACGAACTGAAACGCAGAATGGACTGGGCAGGGAGGAAACGTTGAGGAGGAAGTCCGAGGTCGGAAGTCGGAGTTCAGGGCGCAGAAGTCAAACATTGTGTACTAGGAAATTGCCAGCCAGGACCAAGGCCAAGTTCGCGGCAGGGAAGTCTGCCGGAGCGATTCGGTTCAAAGCCCTGATACCGGCCGCGGGTGAAGGACGCCGGCTGCGGCCGCATACGCACGCCACGCCTAAGGTCCTGCTTGAGGTTGCCGGCAAGCCGATAATCGGCCACATCATGGACCGCCTTTTGCCGGCCCGACCAGAAGAGGTCGTCGTCGTAGTCGGCGTCCAGGGTGGGAAAATAAAGTCCTATCTTGAGACCAGCTACCGGACACGGTTCCGCTTTGTGGAACAGGACGATCCGAAGGGCCTGGGAGATGCCGTTTATCGAGGTCGGGACTACTTTGGCCACGAACCGATTCTTATCGTGCTCGGGGATACAATTGTGGACCTCAACATGACCGAGATGGTTGGGCACGAGAATCTTATCGGCGTCAAGGAAGTGGAGGACCCGAGGCGGTTTGGTATCGTGGAGCTGGACGGTGATACTGTGAAGCAGGCAGTAGAGAAGCCGAAGCACCCCACTAGCAACTTGGCGATTGTCGGGCTGTACTACTTCACCGACGCCTGCGTGCTGTTTGATTCGCTGCGAGAGCTCATCCAGACCGGACAGCGAACCCGGGACGAATTCCAGCTCACGGATGCGCTGCGTCTAATGCTCAAGGCGGGTACGGTAATGAGGGCGAAACGGATCGACCGCTGGCTTGACTGCGGAACTCCAGATGCTCTCTTGGCAACGAACCGATATCTGCTGGCAAGACAGGGTCACTACCGCCAACGTGAGGGGGTGGTTTTCGTGCCTCCGGTTTGGGTGCACGACGACGCCAGCATCAGAAACTCGGTCATCGGACCGAACGTGTCAGTTGGCTCGGATGCAGAGATCCACGACTCGATTATCCGCGACTCGATTGTTAACCGCAATGCTCAAGTCGAGTGGGCATTACTTGAACGATCAATTCTTGGTGAGGAGTCAACCGTCAGGGGAACTCCGCGGCGTCTGAACCTTGGAGGGTTCTCAGAACTTGAAGTTATCTAGAGGACAAGGCGCAAAGACCTGACGGATGAATTTCGAGATTACTCAGTTGGACTCAGTCACGCGGGCCCGGGTCGGCCGACTCACGCTCGCACACGGTACAGTGGCTACCCCGGTGTTCATGCCCGTCGGCACTCAGGCGACAGTCAAGACTCTGACCCCGCAGGAACTCGAACAGACCGGTACTGAAATGGTCGTCTGCAATACCTACCATCTGTATCTTCGGCCAGGGCACAAACGGATCCGCACGCTTGGCGGACTTGGTCGTTTCATGGGTTGGTCGCGCGCCATTCTCACGGATTCGGGTGGATTCCAGGTGTACTCGCTGGCGGTACTAGCCCGGGTTGACGATGAGGGCGTCGAGTTTCGGTCACATATTGACGGTAGCCGGCATTTTCTGACCCCGGAACACGCTGTTGATATTCAGTGCGACCTTGGTACTGACATTGCAATGTGTCTTGACGAATGTCCACCTTACCCAGCAACACGGGAGCGAGCCGAGCAGGCGCTTGCCCGGACAACGCATTGGGCCCGCCGATGCCGCGAAGCACTGAGACTGAAGGTTAGCATTGAGGACAATACCGAGGCCCAGGCCTCTTTGTTTCCTCGGGTACTCTTTGGTATCGTTCAGGGAAGTACGTACAGTGACCTCAGACGGCGCAGTGCCATGGAACTGGCCGAGCTTGATTTCCCAGGATATGCACTCGGCGGCCTGTGTTTAGGGGAACCGTCAGAATTGACCTATGAACTGGTGGCTGTATCACAATCGGTACTCCCACGGGACCGGCCGTGCTACCTGATGGGCGCAGGGTATCCGGAGGATATCATAACCGCTGTTGGTCTGGGAGTGGACATGTTTGACTGCGTGCTGCCAACTCGAAACGGCCGCACCGGCACGGCGTTTACTTCCACTGGCCGAGTAGTCATCAGAAACGCGCGACACGCAGACGACCCGGCGCCACTGGACAAGGAGTGCGACTGCTATGCTTGCCGCAATTTCTCTCGCGCCTATTTACGGCATCTGTTCATTGCTGGTGAGGCACTCGGGCCGAGGTTGGTGACCCTGCATAATGTCAGTTTTTTTCAGAACCTCATGCAGGCAGCACGGCGGGCGATTTCAGGTCAGGAATTTACCGCATGGAGCCGGCGGTTCCTCGAACGCTACCGTTCCGGTGAGGAGGAGGCAGCGACTGCCGACGGACACCGATGACGACCGATGTCCGATGCACGACTGGCTTTTTCAAGCCGGCGTCCCAATGTGTGTTGGCTGGTATCGTAAGTGCAAGAAACAGTGAAAGGAGGATCGAATGCGTATCGTAAGAGCAGTACTGGTCAGTGCAATTGCATTGGCCGCAGCCGTGTGTGAGCGAGCCGATACTATCAAGGTCGGTCTGATCGTGCCACTCACGGGTGATGTCAAGACCTTCGGCGAGTCCACGATGAACGGCGCAATGCTGGCGTTTGAGGAAGTAAACGAGGCTGGCGGCCTGGCCGGGAAAAAGGTCCAGGTGATTACCAGTGACGACAAAAATGATCCGACCGAAACTGCAAACGCCGGTAGCAAGCTCATCGACATGGATGGTGTGGTTGCGATAATTGGCTCGGTGTCATCGAAATGCTCAGTACCACTTTCCGACAAGTGCCAGGCGTCCAAGATACCAATGATCACGCCGACCTCGACTAACCCAAAGGTCACCGTCACAGACGACGGCAAGAGGAAGGACTACGTGTTCCGGGCGTGTTTCATCGACCCCTTCCAGGGCAAAGTCGCGGCGAAGTTTGCCCGTGACAGCCTTAAGGCCCGGACCGCAGCGGTCATATTTGACGTCGGCAACGACTACTCGAAGGGGCTCGCCGATTTCTTCCGCGCAGCTTTTGAGGAGCGCGGAGGCACGGTGACTGCTTTCGAGTCCTATGCCAAAGATGACGTTGACTTCTCGGCGATTCTTACAAAACTAAAGCAACAGAACCCAGACGTCCTGTTTATTCCAGACTACTATAACAAGGTCGGTCTGATTGCGAAGCAGGCACGGCAGCTCGGTGTGACTGCACGCCTGTTGGGCGGAGACGGCTGGGACTCGCCGCAAATGCTGAAGATTGCCGGTAGTGCGATCCACGGCGGGTACTTCACCAACCACTACTCGCCGGACGACCCGCGGCCAGAGGTCCAAGAATGGGTTGGCAAGTACCAGGCCAAATACGGCCAGCGACCCGATGCTCTGGCGACGCTCGGGTACGATGCCGCGCTCCTGCTGATTGAGGCGTTGAAGAAAGCACCGAAGCTCTCGCCGAAGGAAATCCGCGACGCCCTAGCGGCAATCAAGGATTTCCCGTGCGTGTCCGGGAGGATAAGCTTTGACGAGTCGGGGAATCCGATAAAGAGTGCCGCGGTGCTGGAGTATACTGGCCAGGGCCAGAGATACGTTGCGACGGTAACGCCTTAGGGTCCGGCTAGAGTAGCAGCTGCTGTTGAAATAGCGGACAGCCGCGCTAGAGCGTCTGTCGGAGCCGGAAGCGGGCCGGCGTAATGCCAAGGCCGGACAACAATCTGGTCGTCGGTTCCAAGCCGGACCCGAGGTGTTCAGGCTTGTGCGCATCCGATCCGATGGTGAATACCTTGATGCCGGCATCTTTGGCCTGACGCAATATCTCTTTTGCCGGATATGGTTCTGGGTCGGCTCGCCGCATGGCCGAAGTATTCACCTCAAGCCCGATTCCGGTCTGCACCAGATCGCGAAGCAACTCTCTCATTCCCTGTCGGACGCATTCATTGAACTCCGGGCCGTAGAGTGACATGATGTACTTACGGTAGATATCCAGGTGTGCCAGGCAGTCGAATAGCCCGGCCCCAGCCGCTGCCCTGATGTATTTGAAGTACTGTTCGACGATGGATGAGGGCGATTGCTTACCAAAGGCTGCTCGGAATGCCTCGAGTTCGCCGGCCGAGGTCAAGCATACGTGGTCCAGGCAATGCACCGCGCCAAGTACGTAGTCAAACCGGTACTTCGCAAGGAAATCACTCACCAAACCCTCGATTCCCATCTCATATCCGATTTCTACCCCGGCCAGAACAGCGAGATTCGGAAATCGCAACCTTGCCTTTTCTATCGCTGCGAAGTAAGCATCGGCCCATTCTGAGTGCGGCGAAAGTCTTTTCCCATTGACCATGACGAACTCGATGGCACCTCGGACCGGGTCAGGCTCGTAGTGGGTGGTGAAACAGATTTCCTTCAATCCGATTTCAACTGCCCGCTGGCAGTAGTTTTCAATACTGCCTCGGGCATCATGAGAGAAGTTCGGGTGAACGTGGTAATCAACCATCAGACAAGAAATACGTCGCTTCGGGCTCTTGCGCCTGTATCTGAGTTGGTGATTCTTGCCTCTAGCAATACGCGTACCGCCAAGGACAGGGCAGCGCGTCCTCAGTCTTTGGAGATTCCTTCCGGAAACCCTACCTCAAGCTGTACCCCGGATTCCAAGCTGATAGTCTGCCTTGCCGTGTAGCCGAGCCGGATGCCAATACCGGTTCTCCGGTTGACTCTGTAGCCGAACCCTAGCGTGCCTCGCCAGGCTGAACTTGATGTGCTGAACCCGAAACCGACACGCATCGGACCGTATTCAGTAAAGTACATTCTGACCCCTTTGCCGACAATGTCAAACCGCGCCGCGGTCAGCACGAGCCAGAAGCGGTCCAGCTTGACCTTTGCAACCAGGCCGGCCATTCGTCCTCTGCCGGAAACGAGTTCCGGATATTCGTCTGCTAAGACCAGTCTAAGCCCGGTCCGCGTAAGGTCGCAGTCTAGTTCAAGCTGCGCGGTTCTTGACCGCCCCTGCTCAAGTCGCGAGCTTCGACCCAGTTTGAGCTTGGCCTCGAATCGTCCCGGGTTGTACCCGAGGTCCAGCTCCAACTTCGCCGGGAGCGAATCCAGCACGAAGTCCCGGTAGGTGTTGCCACTGAGCTTGGCACGAAATCCGGCATGCCGAAATCCAAGCCCGACTCGACCTTCGAGCCGGCTCCTGCGGTCAGTCAGCGCTCGCCACCGGCCGAGCGGTGCGAAAAAGCGTGCGGTGTATCCGGTCACAGCTAAATCTGCGGTCCAGCTCGGCCAGTTGCCGTCCAGCATCATTGCTGCTGCGTACCCACCGTCACTTGACCCTGCTGCTTCAGCCCGGACCAGGTATGCGCCGGCGCAGGCCTCAAGTCCGACGCCACCGACCGCAAGTGCGTTGCCACAGAAGGAGTGCACCGAATCTTGGGGAACGAATGCTCGGCTGTACCGTACTCCGCACCCACCGACCTGAACCCGCACGCGCTGCCAGAACCTGTCAGCAAGCACTCCAACCGATGCCTCCTGGATACGGCGGCGCCAGACCGAAGACGCCGAATCGTGCGTGCCTGAAAGCATCAGCCGTTCAACCGTGCCGTCCGGGTTGAGCCGTGCGTCGCGTGCCGCCAAGGAGCCGAATCCACCGAATCGCCAACTCCCCGAATTCAATTCCACACCCAGGCCCCGCAGGTTGCGGTTTTCCAGTGCAGTGCCGACGAGTCGCATCATCGAAGGTGCACCGCTGCTGGCAAGCCAGGTGGTCGAACCACGCTGGTACGGGCCGGAGAATACTAGGCCGAGACCCAGGCCTGTGCTGTAGTCACCCGCGGTGACGCGGAGCCTAGTCCCTGTGTGCTGAATGCCGATACCCAACCAGTCGGCCCAGCCAATCTCACCACGATCTTTCTCAACCACCGCGCTGCCCCGCCAAGAACCTTGCGTGACATTTAGCCTCTTCAACGAGGCCCACGACCGCATCCTTGGCGGCACTGAATCAGTGACTACCCGCGCGAGCGCACTGCCAGCCCAGTTCGGTGACGGCTTTCTTGCGACCGTCACGACCGACCGGAGCAGTTCATATTGCTCCTTAGTCATGCCCGGCACGTCCAAGAGCTCGCGGACAGCAGCAAAACCGCCAGCCGAATCCCGAGCCGCAACAACCCGGTAGGCAAGTAACGGATTCAGCCAGGGCACGGCCAGAAGGTCCTCCACCGTTGCCCGGTTCAGGTCTATCGGGTTTGCAAGCAGGTATTCAACTTCATCCCGGAGTGCGTTGTCATCCTCATTCTCAGGCAGTTCGGATGACGAGATAGGAAGAACGATACCGAACAGTAACCAGACTAGCGCCACTGAAGGGCCAATCCGACAACGTGCGTTTCCTTGAGCTGAGGATGAAACCGGTAGGCATAGTCAACCGACACTGGGCTGACGTGCAAACCGACGCCGGTGGCATAGACCAACGGTTCGTACCCGATGCCAACCCTCAGGTCCAACGGCGGCACAAGGTTGAACTCAATCCCAAACGCCGCACCCTCATCCGGCCCAGTCCGCCGGACATCAAGGGCGAGCAGAAGCTGCTCGACCGGCCGCAGCGCTGCACCGAGTACTAGCTGCAGCGGCTTTTTGTCGCCCGAGTCGAATACCGGCTCATTGACTGCCGACGCGACCCCGCCAAAGCCGAACGTCCCCTGGTGCCAGCAGGCACCGATGTCAAAGGCGCCCACGACATCGGTCCCGCGGCGCTCAGCGTCATTGATAAGTGTGCGTGCGGCAGCACCTAGGGCCAGTGAGGCTACTGGCACGGCCGCCACCTCTAGTCTTATCTCGGTTTCACGGTACCGGTCAAGGGACAGGCTACCAATGCTGACGCCGCCGCTCCATCGTCCCTGGTTTGTGCCGATACCGGCGTGGAACCAGTCAAGCCCGGCAAGCCCGTACGGCCGGCAGTAGGTCGCGCCCGCGAAGTACTGCTCCGCGTGGCCGGCAAGTGCTGGGTTCAGGCAGAACGAGCTCTGCCATTCGGTAACCGCCGCACCGGCGAGCATTGAACCGACGCGGCCCGTCGCTGGTGCGAACTCAAACGAGGCTAAGAGCATCGCCCAGAACAACCCAGCCATTGCGGTCCGTCACTTTCCCCTGCCTCACGGCAGGAACCGAACAAGATACTGACCTATTTCACGTAGAACAGAAACCGACCGCAGTTCGGGCAGGAAACAAGCTCGGTTCGACAGCGAACCGCCAGCTCAGAAGGCAGTTTGACGTAACATCCGCCACAGAACTCGCGAATGACCTGCACCACCACCCTGCCACCGTATCGCTTCATGATCCGCTCGTACTGCGCGAGAAGTTTTGGGTCAATCTTCTTTGTGAGTTTGGCCCGTTCTTTCTCCGCAGTCTTGATAAATTCATCGGATGGCTGGATGTCCTTGAATCCAACCGCCTGGTAGTGCTCGCTCTCAATGTCGCGCAGGATGTGATCGAATTCCTCAAGCGAACGAAGCGTCTCGATCTTCTGATTCACCTGATGCCGCCTTCCAGAGTACTCACTAGTTCAATAAATTCCTCTGGCGTCTGCGGGTCGAACATCCGCTTCTTCTTAGCCAGTTCCTGACAGACCATCGCCACTCGGCCCAGCGTGATGAGATACTGATTGCCTCGGTCCTGGGGTGGCGCGATAACTAGAAAGAATAAGTGGGCTGGCTTCTTGTCAATCGAGTCGAATTCGATCCCCTTGGTCGAACGGCCAACTGCAAGTTCCAGTTTGTCAATGAGAAGCGACCGGCCGTGAGGAATTGCGATACCTTTGCCGATACCGGTCGAACCCAGTTCCTCACGCTTTAGCAGTGTCTGCAGCAACGATTCTGCGTTCTCGTCCTGCTTGACCATTGCCACGAGTTCACGCAGCACGTCCACTTTCTTCTTCGCCTTGAGCTCGAGACATATCCGTTCAGGCCTCAACAACGACGATAGGTTCAATCAGCACCTCCTCTGGTCATCGTTTGTCTTCGCTGACCGCCAATCTTCTCGGTGAAACGGATTTGTGGTACGTCACCCCAGAGTCTTTCCAAGCCGTAGAACAGCCGAACATCGCCTAGGAAAATATGCACGACAACGTCCACAAAGTCAAGCAGAATCCAGTGCGCATGGTCCAGACCTTCCACGTGATGCGGCCGCTCGCCCTCCTGTTTCAACTTTTCTTCCACTTCCCGGGCCAGTGCTTGGGCGTGTACCGTCGAGCCGGCAGTGGCGACAACGAAGTAGTCAGCGATTGGTGACAACCCTCGCAGGTCGAGTAGGACGATATCGTGGCCGAGCTTAGCTTGAATGAGTTCGGCGCAACGAATGGCAAGGGTTCGGGCTTCCATCAGTACAATACCACCAGGTTCGGAAAGAACTGCCTGTAGTCTTGCCCGACTACCACAATTACGTCAAGGAACTTTGTGGAGTCAATCTGGGCTGATACCTTGGGGACGAACCGCGGCCCGACCGGAAGGCCAAGCCGTCGCTGACGCCTTGAAAGTGCCCGGGCGACCTTTCCGGCACACCCGCAACCGGGGTCAAGTAGGTCTACGACGGCTGTTTTCGCACAGACCGAGTCACTGTTCCGTACACTCATGGCGGCAAATCCTCTGGCCTCAAGTTCACCCCGCACTGCATTTGCAAGCCTTGGCACGCCACAACCGTTCACGACTTCGAGTCTGACATCGCCTGGGTTCAGTTCCAAAGGTTCCTCCTTCGGCAGCATCCGCCATGTTACCGAGGCGCCGGCTGCGAGGAAGACGAGAACCAGAACCGTCCAGGCCAGAGCCGTTTTCACCCGCGAGCGTACACACGTCGCCCGAGCTCAGCTTCAATGCGGGCAAGCTCCACTGGCGTGTTCGCACCAAGCATTTCACTCGGGTCGTCGGCTAGCACGGCAACTACTCTACCCCCCCCAGCCCTGATTTCCCGGACCAGGTCGGTCAAGTAGTATTCACCCGTTGTCGGACTCGGCCTGACACGCTCAAGTGCTGGCAGAACCCTGCCCCACTGAAATGAATACAGGCCGGAGTTCACTTCTTTCACCTGAAGCTCGTGCTCGGTCGCATCTCGCCTCTCGACGATTCGCTCGACTTCGTCATTGCTGGCCCTGATGACCCGGCCATAATCAGCGGGGTCGGACAGCCGGGCGGTGAACAGTGCGATGTCGGCTCCGGTCTCGACCCTAGCCGCAGCGAGTCGTCGGACGGTTCGGCTCGTTATCAGCGGTGCATCGCCACAGAGGACCACGACCTCTTCATCGTCCGCCAGCCGGTTGCGACAAGCAAGGACCGCGTGTGCGGTTCCACGCTGTTCGGTCTGGACCGCGAACTCAAGCCCACCCGTTCCAAACTTCTGCTGCACCAGGTCCCGGCCATCGCCGACAACAACAATAATCCGCTCTGCTCCAGCGCCCCGTGCGGCATCAACTACGTAGGCCAAGAGCGGCCGGCCGCAGACCGGCAGCAGGACCTTGGGGACGTCCCGGCCCATGCGCCGGCTTCTGCCTGCTGCCAGGATGAGAGCGGTCAAGAACGTCCCTTACGCTTTGTCAGCTGCTTTCCATTCCGGACCGAGTCAGGATAATCTGCGGTTGAAGGCAAGTCTATAATATGATTGTGTTCGTTGACAACCACCCTTCTCATCTGATGCATGCTGGCCTCGGTCTCATCAACCATGGTGCTTGACATTACAATCAGCTCATCACCGGCCTCACCCAGCCGGGCCGCGCCACCGTTCAAGACGCAGGCGCCCGAGCCGGCCGGCGCCGGGATGACGTAGGTCTCAAACCGATTGCCGTTGTTCAGATTTACGACCTGGACAATCTCGCCGGGGAGGATGTCCGCCGCCTTCAGCAGGTCACGGTCCAGTTCCAGACTCCCTTCGTATCTGAGATTCTTATCGGTGACGACTAGGCGCTGAATCTTGGACTTAGCGAGAATCCGGAAACGCGCCACCGCGGACTAGGTCTTGCCGGAGTCGGCCTTACCCCTTTTCTCAGGCCTGGCTTCCTTGACCGGTTTTTTCTCCTTCTTACGGGCCGGCCCCTTCTTGGTCTCAGCCCTAACCTGCTTCTCCTTATGCGTCTCTTCGCGGACAACGAGTTCGAGGAGAGCAACCTCGGCACCGTCGCCCTCGCGCGGGCCAAGTCGCAGGATGCGGGTACACCCGCCAGTCCGGTCAGCAAACCTTGGTCCGATAACGTCGAAAAGCTTCCTGAGTAATGTCCTGTCTGGTATTGTCCGAGCAACCTGCCGGCGGGCCGAAACCGTATTCTTCTTGGCAAACCGGATTAGCCGCTCGGCAAGTCTCTGGGCGAGCTTGGCTTTGGCATGCGTTGTCTGAATTCTTTCATGCATGAAAAGCTGCCGGACCAGATTCTTCAGCAACGCTGTGCGATGGCTCTTCGTGCGGCCAAGCTTTTTCGTGAAACCGTGCCGCACCGCCTACTCCTTCTCGAAACCGGTGGTATCCATGCCGAAGGTCAGTCCCATATCCTCAAGCACCTTCTTGAGTTCCTCAAGCGACTTCCGGCCGAAGTTCTCGATGTCAAGCATATCCTTCTCGGTTCGCTGCACCAGGTCGCCGACTGTCTGGATTGAAATCCGTTCTCCGGTCCGCTTCGAACGGCCTTTCTTCAGGCAGTTGAGTGCCCGATTCGATAGTTCCAGTTCCTCAATGTCCATGCCCAGCACCTCAATCAGCCGGTCGCGGTCACGGTACAACTTCTCCTCTTCGATGAACTCAGGTTCCTTTTCTGACGGCACAAGTGCACCCATGTGGTTTTTGAGAATCGTTGCGGATTGAATCAATGCCTCATCCGGTCGCACCGAGCCGTCGGTCCAGACTTCAAGCAGTACCTTCTCGAAATCGGTCCGGTCCAGAACGCGCATACTCTCGACCCAGTAGTTCACCTTCTTCACTGGCGAAAAGAAGGCGTCGAGAAAGATTGTCCCTTCCGGTGCCGGCTGGTTCTTCTTCAGTCGGTCGGCGGTGACATAGCCCCGGCCGTTCTCGACAAGCATTTCGATATGCACGGTTCGATTCTTGTCCGATATCGTCAGGATTTTCTGATCGGGGTTAGCGATAACGATTTCTGGTGGCAGCGTCAGGTCCTTCGCCGTAAACTCACGCTTACCCTTGGCCGAAAGCGTACAAGTCCTCGGCGTCTCAGACCAGAGTCGCATTCTGAGCTTCTTGATGTTGAGAATTATCTCCGGCACATCCTCGACTACGTCGTCAATCGTCGAAAACTCGTGGGGGACGCCATCAATTCGTACTTGGGTGACGGCTGCACCCTGGACAGCGGACAACAGTGCTCGGCGCAAACAGTTTCCTATTGTCACGCCCCAGCCTTTTTCGAGCGGTGCTACGATAAACTTGGTGTATGATTCAGTAGCCGTCTCGGTCTCAAACTCCAGTTTCTCCGGCAGGACAAAACGCTTAAGCTTCATTTCGAGTACAGCTCCACAATCAGTTGGGTGTTACACGGAACGTCCTTGACATCCTCCGGCGTCGGCTCGCGCTCGACCCGGCCAGTGACCGCGACCGGGTCAACCGAAAGCCACGCGGCCGACGCGGACTCCTTGTTGGCCAGAATCGGCTTGACGATTGCAAGTCCCTCCTCACCGGAGACACCGATCGTCTGTCCGGCCCGCACCGAGTAGGACGGAATATTCACCCGCCGGCCGTTTACCGTGATGTGGCCGTGACGGACGAGCTGTCGGGCCTGGCCTCTTGAGTCGGCAAAACCCAGCTTATAGACGACGTTGTCCAGTCTCCGCTCGAGCAGCATAACCAGTGCAGCAGCCGTATTGGCGTACTTGACTGCCTTCTGGTAATAGTTGTGGAACTGCCGCTCCAGCACGCCATACATCAGACGGAGCTTCTGCTTCTCCCGGAGCTGAATTGAGTACGCCGACACTCTGCGTCGACGGCCCTTCAAAACTGTATCCTCGCCCCGTTTCATCAGAACGCACTTGTCGGAGAGACACTTGTTGCCGCGCAGGTAGAATTTCTCGGCCGCCTTGCGGCACTTCTTACAGACCGGACCGGTGTATCTTGCCATGCTTAGCCTCGGATTATAGAAGGTTGTGTCACCAAGTCAACAGCTTCGGCTATACCCGGCGTTGCTTTGGCGGCCGGCACCCGTTGTGCGGAATTGGGGTAATATCCTTGATAGAAACGATATCAAGACCGGCATTCTGCAGCGACCTGATCGCTGCTTCGCGGCCCGGACCCGGACCGGACAGTCGCACCTCGACCTTCCTTACGCCCAAGTTCGCGGCCTCGCGTGCCGCCGCTTCGGCACACACACCGGCCGCGTAGGGCGTTCCCTTCTTCGACCCCTTGAAACCTACCCGACCGGCCGAAGACCAGCAGACGACCGCACCCTCCGGGTCAGCGATGGTCACCATCGTATTATTGAAGGTGGTGGTGATGTGCGCAACGCACTGGGCTGCAATCCGTCGTTTCGTAGTTCGCCGCGCCATTTACTCCTCCGCCGTGCGCCGGATTACGCCCGAAGTCTTACGCGGTCCTTTGCGGGTGCGCGCATTGGTGCGCGTCCGTTGACCGCGTACTGGCAGGTGACTGCGGTGTCGGGAACCGCGGTAGCTGCCAATCTCGATGTAACGCTTGATATTGGATGCGACTTCGGCACGCAGCTCTCCCTCGACCTTGTAGCCGGAGTCAATCTCCTTACGGATGCGTGCCACCTCTTCCTCGCTTAATTCCTTTACCCGGCGGTCGCCGTTTACCCCGGCCGCCTCAAGTATCCGGCGTGCCGAGTGGAGCCCGATGCCGTAGATATGCGGCAGAGCGTAGAGAATCTTCTTGTTATCGGGCAAGTCAATACCCGAAATACGAGCCAATTATCCTCCTGTTAGTAGCAATTGCCTACCGATGCCTTTTGTTACTGCAGTGTGTTTATTTATAACCGAATCCGGCCACATGTCAAGCACTTCGATGGCTCTGCTCGACACTAACATGCAACAGACAAGGCGAAAAGCAAAACAGTGCCTGCTGCATCATCGTCCGATGCAACCGCCCGGCATGCATCTACAAACGACAACTCCCTGGCAGGGGAAAGGCAGCGTTGTTGGGTTCCAAAGACTCTTTGGTAATCAATCCAGAGCGCAGCGTCACAGGAGAATTCCCATATGAAGACGCTTGCGGGCCACCGAAACATCAAACGGAGCACGCCCAGAACTCCACTACGACCAGGCGCGTCAGGTCCACTGGGAGACTCAATATCGTAATCGAGTCGCATGCTGAATTGAACTTGGCTTCGCAGGACTTGCGGAGCGTGAGTCGGTCCCTAAGATTACTCAGCTACTTGTCCGTCTCGACAGCTACTCAACGTCCAACTCGGTAAGCAAACTGTCGGACAAGTACCGAGGCGATGTATCGGCTAAACCTGCAGACTTGCCGGTAGGTAGGCCATCGGACTAGCCAGGACTCAAACTCAGGGCTCAATACCCTATCAACCCCAAGGACAATTACCTGAACAACTACTGCCACAAGTCGCCGGACTTACCCCCGACTCGCCTGGCTAACAACTTGAGCCACAAGCTCTTGAATGGACTCCGGGTTTGACCCCGGGGCTGCATCTGGATCTACCTGGGGGACTGTCCCCGGGACAGTCCCCCAGGTCGCCTTACACACTACCTACCGGCCGAATACCCGAACACCAGCATCATTTCCCACCCTTACAACCGCATGACTAGCCAGGGGTTGTGCGCTCGGTGCCATCTTTGGTTCTCGCGTTACCGCAAGCCGGACGCACAAGCAACGTTAGGAGCAATGATGCGCCGATGCAATAGATAGCTAGCCGGGGCGGTCTTGGGCCGCCCCGGCGTTGAGAGTCGGATCTGTCTGATCCGACCGATCAGTCTACTTCTGTACTACGAGCTTCTGGGTCTGGGTCAGGTCACTGGCATCAAGCCGGACAAGGTACACGCCAGACGCTAGCTTGCGTAGGTCTAGCGCAACCGCACCAGCACGGTTTGCGGCCAGCATCTGCTGCTGGACTGCCCGGCCAGCAACATCAAACACCGTGACAACAACCGGCCCAGGCTTGGGCAGGCTGTAGCGCAGCACGGCCCAACCGTTCGCAAGTGGGTTCGGTGAGACCCTGAACCCTGACCGCTCGGCTTTGAATCCGGTCTGAACTCCAGAGCGGTTAGCCGCAAGCGGAGAGCCACAGGTTCCTGCCGGCTCAAAGTACCGCCACAGTTCGTAGCACTTGTTGCCCTTCAGGGCAAAGAATGCTCCGCCACCATAGGCTACTAGGTCACCACCTGACTTCACCCGCTTCTTCTTACCAAATGACCCGTTCCCAGGCACGGTGTCAAGCTGATGCCAGGTGTCAGCTCCAGGGAAGTACTTGAAGAAGCCTTGCGTGTTGCCGCCTTTGAGCGCATACAGATTACCTCCGTACCACACGCCGGCAGCGCCATCCGCTGACTTCTTCTTCTTTATCCTGCCACCTTCAAGCCCATACACCGGCATGCCCGGTAGTGCAGTCTTGTACCAGGAGTCGGCTGCCACGTCATATTTGAACATGTAGTGGTGCGGGTTCTCCTGGGTCTTGTCGTAGTACTTTGACTGGTGCGCATAGATATAGTTCACACCGTCATACACTAGGAACGAGCCTTTGTCGTACTTCTTGGCGTTCCCACCATACGGCACCTCTGGCAGGGTGTCCCATCTTCCAGCTACTGGGTTATACCGGTAGAACTCGG